>NZ_DJHW01000090.1:17490-64790 GCF_002433295.1 Pseudoalteromonas sp. UBA6610
AAATTCACAAGCTTGACCAATTACAATTGGGCCTGCGCCTAAGATAAGAATGCTTTTTAAATCGGTACGTTTTGGCATTATTACTCCAGTTAAATTAGTTATTACGCGCTTGCATCAGGTCGATGAAGTGGTCAAATAATGGGGCAGCATCGTGCGGGCCTGGGCTTGCTTCTGGGTGACCTTGGAAGCTAAACGCTGGCTTATCAGTACGATGAATACCTTGTAGTGTTCCATCAAATAACGATTTGTGCGTGGCACGTAAGTTACTTGGTAGTGTGTCTTCATCGGCAGCAAAACCGTGGTTTTGTGCGGTGATCATTACTACATCGCGGTCTAAGTCTTTTACTGGGTGGTTACCACCGTGGTGGCCAAATTTCATTTTTACTGTTTTAGCACCTGAGGCCAGTGCTAATAATTGATGCCCTAAACAAATACCAAAAATTGGTGTGTCGGTTTCTAAAAAGGTTTTAATTGCATCAATAGCGTAAGTACATGGCTCTGGATCGCCAGGACCATTAGATAAGAAGATACCATCTGGGTTTAAAGCAAGTACATCGGCGGCTGAGGTTTGCGCTGGTACAACGGTTAATTTACAACCGCGATCAACTAGCATACGTAAAATATTACGTTTAACACCGAAGTCGTAGGCTACTACATGAAACTTTTCATCATCGCTGCTAAGGGTTTTAAATCCTTGGCCTAATGTCCAGCTTGATTCGCGCCACTCAAAATTTTCCTTGGTTGAGACAACTTTTGCTAAATCCATACCTTTTAAACCTGGGAAGGTTTGCGCGGCTTGTAACGCTTTGTTTTCGTCTAACTCGTCACCGGCAATAATACAGCCGTTTTGTGCGCCTTTGTCGCGCAAAATACGGGTAAGCTTTCTGGTGTCGATGTCCGCAATACCTAAAATATTACGTTGTTTTAAGTAATCATCTAACGATTGCTCGTTACGAAAGTTACTTGCTAGCAGTGGCAAATCACGGATCACTAGGCCTTTAGCCCAAATTTGATTCGCTTCTTCGTCTTCGCTGTTGGTACCCGTATTGCCGATATGTGGGTACGTCAAAGTTACGATTTGTTCCGCGTATGATGGATCAGTCAAAATTTCTTGATAACCAGTCATAGACGTATTGAATACTACTTCACCGACTGACATGCCGTCAGCGCCGATTGCAGTACCGCGAAACACTGTGCCGTCTTCTAGGACTAACAGAGCGGATTTAGTCAAGTTAAACCTCCTAACAGTAAAAAACGGGAGTAAGCAAATGCTTAACACCCCGCCAATACCCAGAGGGATCGTCAAAACCAGATTTTTTTGTGAGCTTAAATTGTTTTACGCAGTCTTAAATGATGCCGATATAAAACGCTAAACCTTCAATCATTTTTCTTGCCTAAAACTCTTTTCATTCCCACTGAAACCCCTGGTTTTACTAGCCACTTGGGTATAATTGGAAACACGCATTTAGTAATTTTTGGCAAATTGGCTGCATTCTACATGAAGATGCTATTTAGGTCTAACGTTATTTAGATAAATACTACAAATAAGTCGCTTTAGGCAAAAATAGACCCAAACAGCTAAAAAAGTAACTAAACTACTTCAGATCTAGCACATCTTGCATATCATAAAGTCCTGCTGGTTTATTTTGCAACCACTGCGCAGCCCGTATAGCTCCTAATGCAAAGGTCATTCGCGAACTTGCTTTGTGGGTTAATTCAAGCCTTTCGCCCATAGTTGCGAAATAGGCGGTGTGTTCACCTACTATGTCCCCGCCTCTTAGTACTGAATAGCCAATTTCATTTTGTGATTTTGCGGTTTCTACTTGGCTGCGGTCGTATACCGCTACTTCATCGTGATCCCACCCTTTAGCCTGTGCAATAGATTCACCAATGGCTAATGCTGTGCCCGAGGGCGCATCTATTTTATGACGATGATGCGCTTCAAAAACTTCTATATCTAGGTCGTCACCAAACTTAGTGGCCGCTGTTTGCACTAGGTTAAGTAGCACATTAACGCCAACGCTGTAGTTACGCGCAAACACAATAGGAATATGTTTAGCAGCATTTTCTAATAATGCCATGTCTTCGCTAGTTAAACCTGTGGTGCCTATAACCATAGGCAGTTTTTTATCGAGCGCTGTTTTTAAGTGATTGCGCATACCTGCTGGTAACGTAAAGTCGATAAGTACATCAACATCAGCAACCTTGCTCTCGTCGCTAAAGCTAATGGCTTTGTCGGCTGCACTGTTTACTTGATTTACATTAATACCCAATAACGATGAGCTGCTGCGAACATACGCACCACCAAGTTGTGTTTGCTCTTTAATTGTCGCGGCTTCTAATAGGGCTAAGCCCATTCTGCCGTTAGCACCAAAAACACCTATTCGATTCATTGTTATTGCCTTAATCTTATTTAGTTGGATCTGTTGTTGCGTACCCTGACTAATTTGCCGCCCTAAACTTGCTTTGAGCAATTATTAGCCGCATATAATCGCACACCGGTAGATATTATCTAAAAGTCGTGCAATAGTCAGGTAAGCCCTTAATTAAATAATAATAACAATACCAGTTTACTTTAGCCATCTATACATTTAAACTTCTCTTTCGCGTCGATTTGGTCTTTGGCTTGCGGGCGCTGTGGTCATCTACTTTTTTATTAAAGAGTGATCTACTAAATTCAGCTAAAAGAGGAGTTTTGGCTGTGGTTATATTAACTGGTTATGAGGAATACAATGCAGCCAACATTTAATAAAAACAAAGCAATTCTATCTTTGCTTCCCCTTCTTACCTTTGTTGCCCTTTTTTTAGGCTCAGGTTTATATTTACAATCGCAAGGGGTTGATTACGCTTTTTACCAGCTCCCAGCGCCGGTTGCTATACTACCCGCTATTATGCTTGCCTTTATTTTAAACAAAGGCACTGTAAACCAATGTGTTGAAACCTTTATTAAAGGCGCAGGACACAACAACATTATTACCATGTGTTTAATTTATTTACTTGCTGGTGCATTTTCGGCAGTAGCAAGTGCCACCGGTGGTGTGGATGCGGTTGTAAACGCAGGCTTGTCACTTATTCCCCCGTCGCTGTTATTACCTGGGCTATTTTTAATTGCTGCGGTTGTCTCTACTGCAATGGGTACATCAATGGGTACCATTGGTGCTATAGGGCCAATTGCTTATGCGGTATCGGTTAAAACAGGCATCGACCCAGCACTAATGGCCGGCACTATAGTATCGGGCGCAATGTTTGGTGATAACCTTTCTATTATTTCAGACACAACCATTGCGGCAACGCGTACGCAAGGCTGTGAAATGAAAGACAAGTTTAAAGAAAACTTAAAAATAGCGGTTCCTGCTGCCGTATTAACCATTGCTTTGCTGCTTTATTTAACACCTGCTCCACAAGCAGTAGAAACTAAAGATTTTGATTTATTATTAGTGCTGCCTTATGCCTTTATTTTAGTATTGGCTGTTGCCGGTATGAACGTGTTTGTGGTGCTATTTAGCGGTATTGTATTTGCCGCGCTAATGGGCTTTACCGGCAGCTACGAAGGCGCAAGCTTTGTAAAAGATATTTACAAAGGCTTTACCGATATGCAGGAAATATTTTTACTTTCTATGTTTATTGGTGGCTTATCTGAATTTATTCGTATTAACGGCGGCCTTGATTTTCTGGCACAAAAAATTCAAGCCATTACAAAAGTGATTGCCAAGTGGCACCGCAAAGTAGCTGATCAGCTTGGTATAGCTGCATTGGTATTAACCAGCAACGTGTGTATAGCCAATAACACGGTATCAATTATTGTTGCAGGCCCTATTGCTAAAAAACTTGCTGATGATGGCGAAATAAGTGGTAAACGCTCTGCAAGTTTACTCGATATTTTTGCTTGTGTTACGCAAGGCTCACTGCCCTATGGTGCTCAAGCATTACTGTTAGGTGCTACGTTTAAAATTAGCCCGTGGGAAGTGTCAACGTCATCTTACTACTGCTTTATCTTAGCCTTTACTGCCATTGCCGTTATTTGTTTGCGCCGCAATAAAGCCTAAATTTCTTGCAAAACCTTATGTTGCAGCTTAATAAATAAGCTGCAACATATGTTAAAATAATAATCTACAAATCAATACCTTGTGCTATAATGCGCGCTTTCGCGTGTCACTAAAATTATAGTTAAATACAGATTATGAAATTTAAAAAAATACTTCCCCTCGTTACCCTTACGTCAATCGCTTTATCATCTTCTGCCCTTGCTGCTAATTGGAGCAGTACCGCATTACATGTTAATAATGGCGACCAAAAAAACCCATTTACCAAGCAAGAATCAGACACTACTGTTTACTCGCTGCAACATGCATCGGGCTATGATTACGGTGATAACTTTTTCTTTATTGATTACAGCAAAGACGATACAACCGACGGCTACCAAGATAGCGACTTTTACGGCGAATGGTATTCAACGCTAAGCTTATCGGCTATTAGCGGTGAGAAAATTGGCGCTGGTGCATTATTAGATGTAGGCCTTACTGGCGGAATTAACGTTGCCGGCGATGCCAAAATGATGAAATACCTACCGGGTGTTAAATTAAGCTGGGATGTACCTGGGTTCAACTTTTTTCAAACACTTGTCACTGCCTATATTGATGACAGTGAAGGCGTAGCCAAAGGCGGTGCCCCTATTGAAACTAACAGCTGGATGTTTGATGTAGCCTTTGAATACCCGTTTACCCTAGGCTCGCAAAAATTTAGCTTTAAAGGACACGCTGAATACATTGCAGAGCGCGAAGATGAGTTTGGTAACGACGTAGAAGCGTGGATACTTGCACAGCCTATTTTAGTATGGGATATGGGCCACGCGTTAGAAATGAAAGAAAACACCCTATTACTGGGTATGGAACTGCAATACTGGCATAATAAGCTAGGCACTGAGGTCACTGAATCGGTTCCACAAATACACGTTGAGTGGACTTTTTAAGTCCATACAGTGTAAAACAGAGTCAACATTACTTTTAAACGGAGCACTTAAACAGTGCTCTTTTTTTTGCCATGAAAACTATTTAATTGAACAGCCTTTAATACTTAGTTATTGTCTTACTTTAATTAAAGCCGTGTGCTTGCCTTTAATAGGAGTAAGGAAATGCCAGCGATTAAAGTTATTTGTTTGTCTGCATTATTAGCCTTTACTAATAATGCATTTGCCAGTAGTACAGAACCCTCTAAAACCCTCTCTTACGATGCACTTTTAACAAATTACCAGTATGATTTTAAAGTAAATTATTTTGATATTGCATCACAAAAGCAATCGCTAAAAATGGCGTATATTTATTTAAAACCCACACAAAAAAATATGCCAACAGTGACGCTAATGCACGGTAAAAACTTTAATGCCGACTACTGGAGCCCCACAGCTCGTTACTTACAGTCGCTTGGGTTTGGGGTGCTGATCCCCGATCAAATTGGGTTTGGTAAGTCTTCAAAGCCCACTAACTATCAATATTCATTTGCGGCGCTTGCGCATCATACACATGCATTAATGGACTCGCTAAAGCTTGAAAAGTCGATTGTTGTTGGCCACTCGATGGGGGGAATGCTAGCGAGCCGTTTTGCATTAATGTACCCAGATACAACCACTAAACTGATTTTGCTTAATCCAATAGGGCTTGAAAACTACTTACACTATGTAAAATACAAAGACACCAACTTTTTTTATAAAAATGAGCTTAACAAAACGCCCGAAGGTGTTAAAAAGTACCAGCAAAAAAACTATTACGATGGCCAATGGAATGCTCAGTATTCAGCATTAACCGACTTTATTACAGGGCAAATACAAGGCCCAGATAAAGAGCAAATTGCTTGGGTTAACGCTAAAACCTACGATATGATTTTTACCCAACCGGTGATCACTGAATTTAAAGACTTAACCGTGCCCGTTAAATTAATTATTGGTACGCGTGACAGAACAGGCCCTGGCCGAAACTGGAAAAAAGACGGGATAGATTATCAGCTGGGGCGTTACGACAAATTAGGAAAACACGCTGCTGCGCTCATTCCTGATGCGCAACTGTTTGAGCTTGATAATTTAGGTCATTTACCGCAAGTAGAAGATTTTGAGCGATTTAAGGCAGTGTTTAAACAAGCACTAAGTGAGTAATAGCTTTATGCCTAATAAAATAAAGCCCCTGTAAGTAAACCGCTTACAGGGGCTTTTTATATAAAAACTAATTTACAGCGTACATTGCGGGTTTTTACCCTGCGATTTAGCCGTACTTTGCTCGCTAAGAGCTTCGCTCATTTGTGCTTGTAAATTATTAATTCGATTGCTCGGTGCAGGGTGAGTAGATAAAAACTCAGGTGTGCTACCACTGCCTGCTGCGCTCATATTTTGCCAAAGCGTTACTGACTCTTGTGGGTTAAAACCAGCCTGCGCCATTAAATCTAAGCCAATGGTATCGGCCTCTGATTCGTGTGAACGGCTAAACGGTAAAACTACGCCGTACTGCGCGCCTAAGCCTAAACCTTGCATAATTTCGTTGCGGTATTGTACATTGCCCATTTCAAGCGCAGCGCTGCCTAATTGCATACCGGTATCTAAAATTGAGCTTTGCGATACACGCTCATTTGAATGCTCTGCTATAACGTGGCCCACTTCGTGCCCTAGTACGGTTGCAAGCTGATCTTGATTGGTGGCTATTTTTAATAACCCCGTATGAACACCTATGTAGCCACCAGGTAATGCAAAGGCATTTGCCGACTCATCTTCAAATACCACGACTTCCCAATTTTGTGAGGCGTATTCTTTTGGTAAAACAGCCACGACCTTTTCAGCAATACAATTTACATACGCATTGGTTTTTGCATCTTTATTGATTGGCTGTGATTCCTTCATTTGAGCAAAACTTGCGGTGCCCATTTCACTCATTTGTTGCTCTGAATACAGCGCAATTTGAGTACGCCCCGTAGGCGATGTTTTACAGCCGGCTAAAACTGCGGTTGCGAGTAAGGCAAGGGCTAGCTTTTTCATGGTGTTTCCTTCAAGTCTTTAATTTTTATTAGTTGTAGAATAGCAAACACAGTGCCAGTTTAGAATCTTTGCTCTTTATTACGCCGCTTTTTATTTTTAATAAATAAATGACCTTGCCAGACAAACTAAGTTTATACCCTTGCATAGCCCTGTTACACTATAAGCCTTGTTTTTAGTGAATGTTGAGTGACTACATGGACGCCTCGGCCTCGTCTTTTAATACCCGAATTTTGTTACCCTTGTTAGCCAGTATTGTTGCTATTACGCCGCTGGCTATAGACATGTACTTACCGGCCATGTTGGTTATTGCGAACGATTTACAAACCACTATGCCAAATGTACAAATTTCGCTAAGTATTTATTTGGCTGGCTACTCGCTAGGCATGTTATTTTTTGGCCCTATTGCCGATCAACTCGGTCGACGAAAACTAGCCCGGATTGGCTTAACCTTATTTGGTGCAAGCTCATTTGCGCTGGCTTTTACCACCGAAATACACACCTTTTGGGTACTTAGAGCCGTGCAAGCATTCACCGGCGCGGCAGCTACGGTGGTTGTGCCTGGCGTAATTAGGCATATTTATCAAAAAAACACCGCTAAGGGCATGTCGTATGTATCTATGATTATGATGGTAGCGCCTTTAGTTGCCCCCTCTTTGGGCTCGTTTATTTTAGGGTTCTCGGTATGGTCAACCATATTTTTGGTTCTTGCAGCCTATAGCTTTTTAATTTTAGCGTTTGTACAAGTGTATTTAATTGATATCCCCATTCATAAAAATGAGAAAAAAGGCCTAGCCTTGTTTTTCGACAGCTATAAAACGGTACTTAGTAATAAAGATGCACGTGCAGACATATTAAGCTCTATGTTTGTCTCGTTTGGCTTTTTTTGCTTTTTAACCTCAGTGCCTTTTGTATACCTAGATTTATATAATGTATCTGAGCAATTATTTGGTATTTTATTCGCATTTAATGTCATGGCACTTATGTGTGGTAACTTTTTAAATACCCGAATTGTACCAAGAATTGGCTCTCGAAAAATGCTGTACATAGGGCTTGTATGTGGCTTTGCCTCTGGGCTGGCACTGCTTACGTTTAGCTTGTTGCAGCTTTCTTTATATTACATTGTAGCGGCCATTGCGCCTTTAATGATGAGCCTAGGGGTAACAGCAAGTAATGCTGATTCATTAATATTAATGAAGTTTGAAAAAAACACCGGTACCGCCACCGCTGTTATTGGAACGCTGCGCTTTGGCAGTGGCGCGCTCGTTGGCCCTTTGCTTGCGGTGGTGCATGCAAAAAGTGCTGTACCGTTTTCAAGCTTAATGTTTAGCGCCGTGCTATTAACTATGCTGGTGCAGATAATCCACTATAAAATAGACAAAAAAAATGCCTCATAATGAGGCATTTTTTATAAACAGTGACTAATTAAGCGTCTGCTGCTTTAGATACCATAACCATTGCAGGGCGTAATAAACGACCATTTAATGTGTATCCTTTTTGCATTACTGCAAGTACCGTGTTTGGTGAAACATCGTTACTTGGTTGGATAGACATTGCTTGGTGGAATTCTGGATTGAATTGCTCACCTTGTGGGTTAACAATTTCAACGCCAAACTTTGCAACCGCATCGTTAAAGCTTTTAACTGTCATATCAATACCTTCAAGCAATGGCTTTAAGGTTTCGTTTTCTTTATCAGAAAACTCAATAGCGCGCTCTAGGTTATCGATTACTGGAAGTAATTCGTTAGCAAACTTTTCCAGTGCAAATTTATGTGCTTTTTCTACATCTTGTGCAGCACGACGACGAATGTTATCTACATCTGCGGCGGCGCGTACAACGCTGTCTTTTTGATCCGCAATGGTTTGCTTAGCAGCTTCAAGCTCTGCGTATAGCATTGCAATTTCAGCTTCAGGGCTTTGCTCTTGGTCTGCTTCGTGTTGCTCTGCGGCTTCTACTGCTGCTTCAACATCAGCTTCCATTTGAGCTACTTCTTCGTTTAGTTCTACTTCTTGCTCTGGGTTTTGTGTCTGCTCAGACATAAAATACGTGCTCCAATTCTTTACAACTGCGGTAATTATGGGGATTGAATAAAAAGATTCAAGAGTTAGATGGCTCTAATAATTTAAATTCTTGGATTAATTGTTCAATTTGCGCCGATTTAGGGCAAATTACGCAAAAACGGCTTTGATACTCTTGATTTTGAAAGTACGGCACACTAATTACTATCAGCTCATTACACTCTGTAAACGGTAAGTTTTCAGTGTTTAAAACTGATACCCCGTTTTTAAATGCGAGTTTATCTTCGACAAAATTTAAAAATGAAACGCCAATATTTAAGCTTTGCTCGCAATCGACCTTTTTATATAAATAGTTTTCGCCTACTACAATACTGTTATCTGATCCAAGCTTATGACTAAGCTGGCGCGTCCACTGTGTCAGTGAGTCATGGCAATTACGCGGTGCGGTGTTTGCCATTGCTTGCATTCTGTACAAACCTTCCATTAAGGTTTGTTGGCTAAATACTGTGTTTAACCAAGTTGCAAATTGATAACGCACGGCATCTGAGGAATCATCAGGTTTGTTGATACAAATATTATGGCTTTGCCCTGCTCTATCTATTAGCAGTACAAGCCAATCGTTAGAATCAAACTCAAGCACTTCTACTCTAAACACTTGTTGTGAGCTTGCTTGGGGTAAGCCTACACAACAACATACTTGGTACTTTTTACTTAATCCATGGGCCAGCTCCACAAGTTGTGCTTGTTGTGGCTGCCAGTAATTAGCTATTTCAGCTAACGGAAAAAACTCATCAAACCAATAATCAAACCCTTGGTTTGTAGGCACACGCCCTGCCGATGTATGAGGGGAATATAACAAGCCTACTTTTTCAAGTCGCGCCATAGCATTTCGTACCGTGGCAGAACAAACCGCCATGCCTTTTTGCTTCGCTATTTTTGTTGATGGAACGGGTAACCCTTCACCATTACAATAAAGGCTCATCACTGCTGAAAAAATTTGTTGATCTCGAGGGTTTATATTCATGTTATCTACATCTTGTTGCATGAAAGAGATATCGGGGCAGTTAAAACAAATTCAAGCCTAAAGCACGCTTTAAGTGAATATGTTGTTGCATGCATTACAATAAAACACTGCTGCAACTATTTTTAAGCATTAAATATAAAAATTAAAGGGGTAATTTAATCTGTTGAGCCAATAATCAGCTCTTAGGTGAGCTTGGCAATATACAGGCGTAATTGAATCATTATCATATTGGTAAATCTGTGTTTTCAAACACTTCTGTTTTGAGTTACCCTACAAAAATATTATTACTTTTTATTGCAGCCGTTATGCACTCACCGTTTAAAACTATTGGCCTTATAGGTAAACCAAACCACCCTAAAGCTGCGGCTACGTTACAGCGTTTACATACTTTTTTATCGGCTCTTGGCTTTACCGTGATTGTAGAAAAGCGCACCGGTGGGCAGTTATCGGATGTCCCTGATACTCATCAAGTTGACCTTGTTAGCTTAGGCGAGCAAGCCGACCTTGCTATTGTTGTAGGGGGTGATGGCAATATGCTTGGTGCTGCACGCGTACTTGCACGCTTTGATGTAGCTGTAATAGGCGTAAACAGAGGTAATTTAGGATTTTTAACCGACTTAAATCCAGAGGGCTTTGAAGGTAGCCTAGAGCAAGTGTTAAGCGGCGAATATTTAGAAGAAAAACGCTTTTTGCTCGAGGTAGAAGTATATCGCCATAACGAACTTAAAAGTGCAAATTCAGCCGTTAACGAAGCGGTGCTACATGCCGACAAAGTTGCCCACATGATTGAGTTTGAGGCTTTTATAAATAACGACTTTGTGTTTTCTCAGCGCTCTGACGGTTTAATTGTATCAACCCCTACCGGCTCTACAGCTTATTCTTTATCGGGTGGCGGGCCCATTTTAACACCTGAGCTTAATGCAATTTCGTTAGTGCCTATGTTCCCGCATACATTATCAAGCAGACCCTTAGTGGTTGATGCCGATAACGAGGTACGCTTAAAGTTAAGCCTTGAGAACACCGACAGCTTACAAGTCAGTTGCGACAGCCATGTAGTGCTTGCCGTTTTACCCGGCGATGAAGTGGTTATTAAAAAAGCCGACAGAAAACTGCGCTTAATTCACCCAAAAAACTACTCTTACTACAACGTTTTACGTACTAAACTTAATTGGGGCAGCCGTTTATACTAATTTTATTGCCAAGCGTAGTGCTTTAGCGCAAAATACAAGACAAATAAAAATTAATCAAACTAGGAATATCTAGCAATGACTTATGTTGTTATCTTTGCTTTGTTATTACTTATCACTTTGCTTGGCGCTTATATTAGAGTTGAAAACAATAGAAAAAAAGCGTTAGAAACCAAGAAAAAACAATTTAACGAACGTGTTGCCCAAGTAAACACTCGCCTCAAAACCAAGCTAAACAATTTATTAGAAGCCAAAATAATAAGACCTAAGTATGTAGCGCAAATTCAGGCAATTGTGGCCAATTTTTTTGTGGTTCAGCCCCATACAGATGAAAACCTACAACATTTAGAAGATATTAGCGACAGCTTAGTGAGCACGCTTTCGATTGAGTTTCAAAAAGCACTGCAAAGTGAAAACGCCCAAGCGCTACAAGATAATATACAGTACTTTGTGAGTGAGTTACCCCAGCAAGGCATACTTTATAATAAAGCGTTTTATCACGAAATTTTACCCTCATTGATTGTACAAATTAAAACTGACACACCTGAAAACCCAAGCGAAAGCCTTGAAAATACTGACGAAACACCTTCTGATGAAAGTACTGACTCTGATAGTCAGTTTTCTCAAAATGCGAGTGTTGCTTAAAAAGTAAAAAATTAATTTGCAAAAAACCTAAACACTGTATAAATTAACAGTTAATTCACTGGATGGATGAACAGTATGTTAATTGGTTTAGAAATTAAAAATTTTGCAATTGTAAGTAACTTAAGCACTGAGTGGCATAACGGCATGACGGCGATCACGGGTGAAACCGGCGCGGGTAAATCGATTGCCATTGACGCACTTTCACTGTGTTTAGGCGAGCGCGCTGAAGCGTCGGCGGTTCGCCCTGGCACAGATAAAGCAGAAGTGTGCGCACAATTTGATTTAACTGCCCTTCCTCTTGCTAAAGCATTTTTAGAACAACACATGCTAACGAGTAACGACAACGAATGCCTACTTAGACGCGTTGTATGTAAAAATGGCCGTAGCAAAAGCTATATTAATGGCAGCGCTGTTACAGCAGCTCAACTTAAAGAGCTGGGACAGTATTTAATTTCTATACACGGACAGCACGCTCATCAACACCTTTTAAAAGCTGAACACCAGCTGCAACTGCTTGACGCCTACGCAGGCCACAACCAGCTTGTAAAAGCGGTTAGCCAAAGCTTTAAATTATATGCAAACCTGCAAAAAGAATTTAAACAGCTTGAGCAACAGCAATTACAACAAGCCGCTCAAAAACAATTACTCGAATACCAAGTTGCCGAATTAGATGAGTTTGCCTTACAAGACGGCGAGTTTGAACAAATAGAAGCCGAACATTACAAGCTAAGTAATAGCCAAACCATTTTAGAAGCCTGCCAGCGCGAACTTCAGCATTTATACGAAAGTGATGAGCAAAATGCCTGTTCAATGCTGCAACACAGCGCTCAACAATTTGCCGAGCTTGCAAATTATGACGAAAGCTTAGCAAGTGTAGCTGCATTATTAGATGAAGCCGCAGTGCAAGTTGAAGAAGCAAGCAGAGAAGTAAGAAACTACGCAGAGCAGGCCGACTTAGACCCTGCAAGATTAACAGAAGTAGAAGCCCGCTTAAGTGGCGCGATGGACTTAGCCCGTAAGCATCATATAAAGCCTCAAGAGCTGGTTGAGTTTCATCAAGGTTTAACACAAGAGCTAGAATCAATTAGTAACAATAGCTCACGTTTGGCGCAATTAGACGATGAAATAACTAATGCGCTAAGTGCATACCAGCACGCCAGTGATCAGCTAAGCGAAAGTCGCCATAAATATGCTAATACATTAAATCAATTAATTAGTGAAAGCATGGCTAATTTATCAATGGAAAATGGGGTCTTTGAAATTCAGCTTACCCAAGAAGCTGAGCGCCAACCCAATGCATTAGGTTTTGATAGCGTCTCATTTTTAGTCTCTACTAATCCTGGGCAGCCATTGCAACCTTTAGCTAAAGTTGCCTCGGGTGGTGAGCTGTCGCGTATTAGCCTTGCCATACAGGTGATCATTGCCCAAAAAGTGACAACACCAACGCTTATTTTTGACGAAGTGGATGTAGGTATATCAGGTCCTACCGCCTCCTCTGTAGGCAAGTTATTACGCCAACTAGGAAAATCAACACAGGTTATTTGTGTAACCCATTTACCCCAGGTTGCAAGTAGTGCGCATCAGCAGTTTTTTGTAGCAAAAGAAATAGCACAAGGCGAGACCTTTACTCAAATGCTCAGCCTAAATAAAGATGGCCGTATTAATGAAATTGCACGCTTACTTGGTGGCGATAATATAAGTAAAACCGCTAAAGCAAATGCTAAAGAGCTTATTATGGCGCACGCCTAAGTTATACTTTTGCTACAACAGTGGAGAGACGTTTTAAATGCAAAGCATGCTGATAAATTTTTGCCATGTTACTGGGTGGCTACTTGTTGTTTTGAGCTTTTTGCTTATTGGGTTTAGTAAGTTTAAGCACGCAGAATTTAAGCTAAAACTCTTTAGCTTTTTAAAACTTATATTGGTTTATCAAGTAACGGTGAGTGTTTGGCAGTGGTTTATTATTGGCAACATAGTGGCTAATAATCAATGGTTACTTTTATTAGCACAGGTACTGTGCAGTGCAATGTGCTATTTAAGTTTACAGCGGCGAAAAAGTAAAAGCCGCCCCAGCCTTGATAGTTTTTCTATGGATTAACTAACGCAAGCGTTAAGAGCAAGTTCTATTTTTACCTTGCTCTTTTGCTTTGTATAATCGCTCGTCCGCAAGCTTTATGTCTTGGGCTATGGTTGTATCTAACTGGCTTTGCACAAGCCCCATACTTATAGTTAATACCACCGATTTTCCATTCATGCGCACTGGATTTTTTTGTAATTCGGCATGAATTTTTTCTGCAATACTTTGCCCCTGCTCTTTGTCGCTGTTTGGTAGTGCAATTAAAAACTCTTCACCGCCCCACCGAGAAGCAATACCTTGCTTTGGCATGCTCTTTTTTAAAATATTGGCAAGTTGGGTTAACGCTTCATCACCAAAGTCGTGGCCGTAGTTATCATTAATGTTTTTGAAATTATCAACATCAGCTAGCAAAATTACATACTGCTGCTTATTTTTTTTATGAAGATGTTTAAGCTCAGCAAGTTCTTTCATCATAAAACGTCTGTTAGGTAAATCAGTTAAGTGATCTATTGTGGCAAGGCGCTCATTTTTTTGACTCAGCGCGACTATTTTTTCATTGTATTTTTCCCGTGAGCGCTCATAAAAACCACTTAATAAAGCAACAATAATAAAAGAAATGACCACCCTTAGTGGAAGTGCTTCAGGCTGATAATCATAAATATTAAAGTTATCTGTAATAATAAAGCCGGCGATCACGGCAAATAAAAAGGCAATAATATCAAATGTTCCTTTTTTTAGGCCTCTGATAGAGTAAGTCACCGGTGATACAATAAATATCCAAATTGGCCCAGTACCTTCAGCTCCGCCCGAGATCACTAAATACAGCATTAAACAGTAAAGGTTATATAAAATGGTGGTCGCTGATTTTTCGACTGCACGGTAAAGGCTAAAAGCCCACGCATAAAAACCAGCTGAAACTAGCAGCATAATACCAAGCACTACATCAGCATTAGACAATGCATTACACGCCATAGCGAAGGTAGCTATAAATCCGATGGTCGAAAAAAAGCGAACAATTAGCTTTCTTTCTCTGTTGTCTGAGTATGCATTCATATTATTATTTTTTATTTGCAAGCGAGCTTTAAAAGCCCATTTTCCGAGGATTTAAAAAAGAAGTTAGCAGCAAGTTTGTACTGAAATAGTACTTTAAGCAAGATTTACACGTTAATTATTGGTTAATGACAATTTTTTAATACTTTTTCATTTGAAAAAAAGCAAAAAAAAGCAAGCCAGTTGGCTTGCCTTTATTATATTTAAAACTTAACGAGATAATTAAACCTCTAAATAATCCATAATACCTTCAGCAGCGTTACGCCCTTCAAAAATAGCCGTTACCACTAAATCAGAGCCTCGCACTATATCGCCACCTGCAAATATTTTCGGATTAGTTGTTTGATGAGTAAATTCACCTTGCTCTGGTGCGTTAATGCCGCCCCAGTGGTTAATTTCTACATCATACTTTTCTAACCAGTCCATTTTGTGTGGTTTAAAGCCAAACGCCATAATAACCTGGTCTGCCTCAAGTACGTGCTCAGAGCCTGGTACAACTTCTGCTCGGCTACGGCCGTTTTCATCAGGCTCACCCAGTTGTGTTTTAACCATTTTAACGCCTGCAACATGACCATTATCATCAAGTACAATACCCGTTGGCTGTACATTAAAGGTAAAGTTTACACCTTCTTCTTTAGCGTTTTTAACTTCACGCTTAGAGCCAGGCATATTTTCTTCATCACGGCGATAAGCACAGGTTACTTTAGCTGCATTTTGGCGAATAGACGTTCGCACACAGTCCATCGCGGTATCACCACCGCCAAGTACCACAACCTTTTGATTGGCCATATCAATGCACGCTTGGTTTTTTTCATCGTAACCCATAACGCGATTTGTGTTACCAATTAAAAATGGCAGTGCGTCGTGTACGCCTGGCGCGTCTTCGTTTTCAAGACCAGCACGCATACTCTGATACGTACCTACACCTAAAAATACCGCGTCGTAGTCAGCTAAAATTTCGTCCATAGTGATATCTACACCCACTTCAACGTTTAGCTTAAATTCCACACCCATTTCGGTGAAAATTTCACGGCGCTTTTGCATTACTTCTTTTTCAAGTTTAAAAGAAGGGATACCAAAAGTAAGTAATCCACCAATTTCTGGGTGACGGTCAAAAACCACTGGCTTTACACCGTTACGCACTAAAATATCTGCGCACCCTAAACCAGCCGGACCCGCACCAATAATAGCCACTTTTTTATCCGTCCATGTCACGTATGACATGTCTGGTTTCCAGCCCATTTTAAAAGCGGTATCGGTAATGTATTTTTCAATATTACCTATCGTTACTGCGCCAAACTCTTCATCAAGCGTACATGAACCTTCACACAGTCTGTCTTGTGGACATACGCGTCCACATACTTCAGGTAAACTGTTTGTTCGATGAGAAAGCTCAGCCGCTTCTAAAATACGGCCAGTTCTAATTAGTTTTAACCACTGTGGAATGTAGTTATGCACTGGGCATTTCCATTCACAGTAAGGGTTACCACAATCTAAACAACGGTCAGCTTGTGAATTTACCTGATTCTCAGAAAAGGGTTCGTAAATTTCCACGAAAGATTTTTTACGCGACGAGATTGGTTTTTTGCGCGGATCAACACGCTGCACGTCTATAAATTGATATACATTTTCGCTCATACTGCCCCCTTATTGCGCTTGAACACGAAGTTCTGCGCTACTGCGAGCGCGGTGCCCGAGTAAACTTTTTACATCACTTGATTTTGGTTTAACTAGTTTGAACATAGGTAAGTACAGTTCAAAATTAGCTAAAATGGTTTCTGCTCGACATGAACCCGTTAGCTCTAAATGCTCGGCAATTAGGCCACGCAGATGCTCTTGGTGCGAACTTAAATCATCAAGTGTTACTACTTCTACAAGCTCAGGATTAATGCGTTTTTCAAAGTCACTTCGCTCATCTAAAATATAAGCAAAACCACCTGTCATACCCGCACCAAAGTTAACGCCTACATTACCTAGCACACATACAACACCGCCAGTCATGTATTCACAGCCGTTATCACCTACGCCTTCAACAACGGCTTGCACGCCAGAGTTACGCACTGCAAAACGCTCACCAGCACAGCCTGCGGCAAATAACTTACCACCTGTAGCACCGTACAAACATGTGTTACCAGCAATAGTCGCTTTATGACTTTCAAACGATGATCCCAGTGGTGGGCGTATAACAAGCTTACCACCAGCCATGCCTTTACCCACGTAGTCGTTTGCATCGCCAATAAGGGTCATTTCAAGGCCACCGGCATTCCAAACACCAAATGATTGCCCTGCTGTACCATGTAGCTCAATAGATACTGGATCTGCTGCCATACCTTGATTGCCGTGCTTAGAGGCTATGTAACCCGACAGCATTGCGCCCACTGAACGGTCTGTATTACATATGCGGCTCACGAGCGAAATACCCGATGAGTTATCAATCGCTTGTTGCGCTTTACCTAGTAACGTTTCGTTAAGTTCACCTAAATAATGCGAGCTATTTGGTGCGCTGCAAAATAAGGTTTCGCCCGTTGGGTTATTTGGCTGAGCAATTACAGACGATAAATCTATTTTCTTTTGCTTCGCTGTTTTACCTTCAATCGCTTCTAATAAGTCTAAACGGCCAATTAAGTCAGTTAGATTAGCAATACCTAAGCTTGCCATAATTTCACGTGCTTCTTGGGCTATAAACTTAAAGTAGTTCATCGCCATTTCTGGTAAGCCGTGGTAATGCTTTTGACGAAGTGTTTCATCTTGCGTTGCAACACCGGTCGCACAGTTATTTAAATGACAAATACGTAAGTATTTACAACCTAGCGCCACCATTGGGCCTGTGCCAAAGCCAAAGCTCTCTGCACCTAAAATAGCGGCTTTAATGATATCTAAACCTGTTTTTAAACCACCATCTGTTTGCAGGCGAATACGGTGACGAAGACCATTTTCAACAAGCGCTTGCTGGGTTTCTGCAAGGCCAAGCTCCCATGGGCTACCCGCGTATTTAACTGACGTTAATGGGCTTGCACCGGTACCACCATCGTAACCTGAGATAGTAATTAAGTCGGCGTACGCTTTAGCTACACCTGTGGCAATTGTGCCTACACCCGGCTCAGATACTAACTTCACCGATATCATCGCTTCTGGGTTTACTTGTTTTAAATCGAATATTAGCTGGGCTAAATCTTCAATTGAGTAAATATCGTGATGCGGTGGTGGTGAAATTAATGTTACACCGGGTACCGAATAACGAAGCTTTGCAATATACGGCGTTACTTTTTCGCCTGGTAACTGCCCGCCTTCGCCAGGTTTAGCACCCTGCGCCACTTTAATTTGAATTACATCCGCATTACGAAGGTAGTGCGGCGTTACACCAAAACGACCCGAGGCAACTTGTTTAATACGTGAGTTTTTCTCGGTGTTGTAGCGCAGCTTATCTTCGCCGCCTTCACCAGAATTTGAACACCCGCCTAAGCGGTTCATTGCAATGGCAAGCGCTTCATGCGCCTCTGGCGAAAGTGCACCAATACTCATAGCTGCAGAATCAAAGCGCTGGTATAAAAATTCAGCCGGCTCAACATCATCAATGCTAATGCCTTTTTCAGGTAATTTAAGCGCTAACATATCGCGCAGCGTTGCAATAGGACGGTTATTAACTAAATCAGCATAGGCTGCGTAGTCTTTATAATCACCTGAACGTACGGCCTTTTGTAGCGTTTGAATAACATCTGGGTTGTAAGCGTGGTATTCACCACCGTGAACGTATTTTAATAAACCACCATGGCTCAATAATTTACGTTTACTAAAAGCAAGTTTATGTAGCTTTTGCTGATCAATATCAAAATCGCTAAAACAGGCGCCTTTAATACGACTTGCCACACCTTTAAAACACATGTCTACCATAGCATCAGATAGACCAACCGCTTCAAAAAGCATTGAACAACGGTACGATGCAATTGTGCTTATGCCCATTTTAGACATAATTTTGTACAAGCCCTTATTAATGGCTTTTCGGTACGAAAGCGTCACTTCGCAGTACGATTTATCAATCACTTTACTGTCGCTCATCGCAACCAGTGACTCGTATGCAAGGTATGGGTAAATTGCGGTTGCACCAAAACCAAGTAATACGGCAAATTGGTGTGCATCGCGTACGCTACCCGTTTCAATAATAATATTAGACTCACAACGTAAGTTATTATCTACTAAACGTTTTTGTACAGCACCTACCGCCATAGCAGCAGGAATTGGTAATTGGGTTTCGCTAAAGTTACGGTCAGATAAAATAAGCATTACACAGCCGGCTGCTGCTTTTTCTTGTGCAGCGTCGCAAATACGTGCAACCGCTTTTTCTAAACCTTCCTCTGCTGTGTATGTAATATCAATTTTACAGTAGCTGTAATGCTCGTCATCGGCATTAAGTAGCTGCTGCATGTCAGCATACATTAAAATTGGCGTATCAAACTGTAGGCGCTTAGCGTGGCCTGTAGTTTCATTAAATACGTTTTGCTCACTACCAATACACGTTGCCAGTGACATTACGTGGTTTTCACGCAGCGGGTCGATTGGCGGGTTAGTCACTTGTGCAAACTTTTGGCGGAAGTAATCGTACAATGAACGATGCCCTTCGCTAAGTACTGCAAATGGCGTGTCATCACCCATAGAACCTGTTGCTTCTTGGCCATTTTCACCCATTACACGAATAACACTATCGAGCTCTTCGTTAGTGTAACCAAACATTTTTTGGTATTTAACAAGTGTTTCGTCATCAAATGAGCGATTACCCGCATCTTGCTCGGTAAGCTCTTCAAACGGGGTTAAACGTTTAACGTTTTCTTCAAGCCATGACTTATAAGGATGACGCGATTTTAAATCTTGGTCGATTTCGTCTGAGTGCCAAATTTTGCCTAATTTAGTATCAATTACTAACAGCTCACCTGGTCCTACACGGCCTTTTTCAACCACTTCATCTGCAGTGTAATCCCAAATCCCTACCTCAGAGGCAAGTGTAATAAAGCCATCTTGGGTAATAACATAGCGCGCTGGACGCAGGCCATTTCTGTCAAGGTTACAGGCTGCAAAACGCCCATCAGACATAACAATACCCGCAGGGCCATCCCACGGCTCCATGTGCATAGAGTTAAAGTCGTAAAATGCGCGTAAGTCATCATCCATAGCACGGTTTTTCTGCCATGCAGGTGGTACAAGCATACGCATAGCACGGAATAAATCCATGCCACCCGCTAAAAACAGCTCCAGCATGTTATCTAAGCTTGAAGAGTCAGAGCCGGTTTCGTTTACAAATGGCGCTGCACTTTGTAAATCAGGAATAAGTGGCGATGAAAACTTATACGAACGTGCACGAGCCCATTGGCGGTTACCTTCAATGGTATTAATTTCACCATTATGCGCTAAATACCTAAATGGTTGTGCTAAAGGCCAACGCGGCTGAGTATTAGTAGAAAAACGCTGATGGAATACACAAATAGCGCTGGTCATACGAATATCAGCTAAGTCTAAATAAAAGTTAGGCAAATCTGCAGGCATCATAAGGCCTTTATAGATAGTCACTAACCCCGATAAACTCGCAATATAAAACGACTCATCCTCTGCTAAACGCTTTTCTGCACGGCGACGTGCTACATATAAACGTCGCTCTAAATCTTTAGAGCGCCATCCTTCAGGCGCACTAACAAAAATTTGCTCAAAACCAGGTAATTGCTGTGTAGCAATTGGCCCTAGCATTGAAGGATCAGTAGGCACTTCACGCCAACCGAGTATTTTAAGTGTTTCTTGTTCTAATTCTTCACATAAAACCTGTTTTGCAGCTTGTGCTAAAACGGGATCTGAATTTAAGAAAACCATGCCTACGGCGTAATTTTTACCTAAGTGCCAATTATGCTCACTCGCAATAGCACGGAAAAAACTGTCAGGTTTTTGTAATAATAAACCACAGCCGTCACCTGTTTTACCATCGGCAGAAATACCACCGCGGTGCTGCATGCGATCAAGTCCAGTAATAGCTGTACGAATAAGCCGATGACTAGCTTGACCATTTACTTGGGCTATTAAGCCAAAGCCACAATTATCTTTTTCTAATGTTGAGTCGTATAACATAGACCCCTCCCTTGCTGCACTGTTAACGTGAATGAACTGCTCGACGATTTGCTAACAGACGCACAAAACTAGCCTCTATAGTAAATAGAGTCAATATTATTTTGAATACATATTCACATTCTTGAATATTTCTCACTTCAAGGCAAGATTTCTTTTTCACCCATAAGTTTTAACATTTAGCGCTTATTTGCGCGTTATTTTTTCATGACACTGGTGTCAATTTTAACATTTTGTAAAAACAAAGGCGTTAAAGCAATACCCTTTACGTAAACGTAAAGCATCAAAGCAATGAATAAATATTCACTAATTTCCCACAGGTTCAGTTAACATTTAGATAGTTTAATGCGTTTTAAATAAATTAGAGGTTTAGGATCACGCTTTTTTAGCGTTCATTAGTATAGTTATTAATTGTGGTATCGTTTTTAGTGCAGATGTAGTGAATTTTTATTTAATGCCAATTCGCTTGATTGAGCGAACTATTGTAAAGCTGGAAAAACGTGTTGATAGCTGGGCAAAAAACTCGCTATTTAGTTGTTCTAAAAAAGAATTACTTAACGCAGATAGCGACACGTTTAGCCCCGCAAAATGATTACGTCTTATTGCGCATTGATATAAAACTCATATTTTAATTAAAATTCGCGCTTATATTAAGTAGCTTTGTTGCTTACTTATCCTGACTAGGTGCACCTAAACAAGGAGCAAGGGCTGAGTTTGCTAACTATTGAGCACAAATTAATAGTTATAATCACCCACTGATGGGCTGACCAAGAGATTAAGACGTAATAAAGTTATATATAGGCACAAAAAAGCCACGTAAAACGTGGCTTTAATAATCTAGCAAAGTAGCAATTACTCTGCGTCAGCTTCTTTATACTTAGCTGCAGTTTCAGTGATCAGTGGCTGTAATTCACCACGTTGAAACATTTCAATGATAATGTCACAACCACCTACTAATTCGCCCTCAACCCAAAGCTGTGGGAAAGTAGGCCAATTTGCGTATGCTGGTAACTCAGCGCGAATATCTGGATTAAGTAAAATATCAACATAGGCAAATGGTTCGCCACATGACATTAGAGCTTGTGACGCTTGTGAAGAAAAACCACAATTTGGTAATTTAGGCGACCCTTTCATGTAAAGGATAATTGGGTTTTCTGAAATCTGCTGTTTAATTTTATCAATGGTTTCCATCTACAACCTCAAAATGACGATAGCTTGATATACCTAGGGCTTGAAAATAAATCATTGTGGCCACAGATATATAACTTAAAATGGGCAAATAAAGCCGCAATTGAAATAGTCTTTAGCAATAGCATTGCTGTTTGCTTAAACTTGAGTAAAATACTCAACAATTATAGTAACACTATATTTTCGTTTGGTATAGGTAAGTGCTCTGTTCTATCAGGCATTACGTACTATCAAGCGAGTTATCAACCAAAAGAAGATGGAGATAAAAAAATGGCATTTGAACTACCGTCACTACCATATGCAATTGATGCACTTGAGCCTCATATTTCACAAGAAACTCTTGAGTATCACCACGGTAAGCACCACAACACTTACGTTGTTAAATTAAACGGTTTAATTCCAGGTACTGAATTTGAAAACAAATCTTTAGAAGAGATTGTTTGTTCATCTGAAGGTGGCGTATTTAACAACGCTGCACAAATTTGGAACCACACTTTCTACTGGAACTGTCTATCTCCAAATGGCGGCGGCGAGCCAACAGGTGCTATCGCTGACGCTATTAACGCTAAATGGGGCTCTTTTGACGCGTTTAAAGATGCATTAAACGACAAAGCGGTTAATAACTTTGGTTCTAGCTGGACATGGTTAGTTAAACTAGCTGACGGTTCATTAGATATCGTAAACACGTCTAACGCAGCAACGCCGCTTACAGACGAAGGTGTTACACCAATCCTAACTGTGGATTTATGGGAACACGCTTACTACATTGATTACCGTAACGTTCGTCCTGATTACCTTAAAGGTTTTTGGGCGCTTGTTAACTGGGAATTCGCGAACGCTAACTTCGCTTAATTAGCTATTATACGCTGATTTAAAAAGACGCCTCGGCGTCTTTTTTTATGCCTTTATAAAATTAAAACCGCCTTTATACGCGCGAAATTGCTAATTTAGCCACATGATCTTTTTTCACTTAAATTTTTAATTTTATTGCACAAAAATATCAATCTCTGACTAAACTTTAAAAAGTAAGCACCTTTTTAAAGCGGGTTTCGGAGGTTATTATGACTATTTTTGAGCACTACCAAGCACGATACGAAGCAGCACAAGAAGAAGAATACAGCATTAGCGAATTTCTAGAAATTTGTAAAAATGACAAATCAGCTTATGCCAGCGCCCCTGAGCGTTTACTTATGGCAATAGGCGAGCCGCAAATGGTTGATACTGCAACCGATGCACGTTTAAGCCGGTTATTTTCTAATAGAGTGGTTGCACGCTACCCTGCCTTTGCAGACTTTTACGGCATGGAAGATGCCATAGAACAAATTGTCTCCTATCTAAAGCATGCGGCTCAAGGCCTAGAAGAATGCAAACAAGTCCTTTATTTACTCGGCCCTGTTGGGGGAGGTAAATCTTCAATTGCAGAAAAACTAAAATATTTAATGCAACAAGTGCCTATCTATTCAATTAAAGGCTCTCCGGTAAACGATCACCCTCTCAGTTTGTTTGACCCAGTAGAAGATGCCAACGTTCTCGAAAAAGAATACGGTATTAAACCACGTTATTTAAAAACGATTATGTCGCCATGGGCTGGTAAACGATTAAAAGAATTTAACGGCGATATTAGCCAATTTAGAGTCGTCAAACGCTACCCCTCTATTTTAAATCAAATAGGTATAGCCAAAACCGAACCCGGTGATGAAAATAATCAAGATATTTCTGCATTGGTGGGCAAAGTAGATATTCGCCAGCTTGAGCACTTTGCTCAAAACGACCCCGATGCCTACGCTTACTCAGGCTCTTTATGTTTAGCAAACCAAGGTTTAATGGAGTTTGTAGAAATGTTTAAAGCCCCTATCAAGGTGCTGCATCCACTCCTTACCGCAACGCAAGAGGGTAACTACAACGGTACTGAAGGTATTAGCGCTCTGCCCTTTAACGGCATGATTTTAGCCCACTCAAATGAGTCAGAATGGCAAACATTCAAAAATAATAAAAACAATGAAGCGTTTTTAGATCGTGTTTATATTGTAAAGGTCCCTTATTGCCTGCGCGTGACCGAAGAAATAAAAATCTACGACAAACTTATTCAGCATAGTGAACTTGCCAGTGCACCGTGTGCACCAGGTACGCTTAAAGCGTTAGCGCAATTTACTACCTTATCTCGATTAAAAGAGCCTGAAAACTCTAGTATTTACTCAAAAATGCGGGTCTATGATGGTGAAACCCTAAAAGATACCGACCCTAAAGCAAAATCTTATCAGGAGTATCGTGATTACGCAGGGGTAGATGAAGGCATGACCGGCCTTTCCACTCGTTTTGCTTTTAAGATTTTGTCGCGCGTATTTAATTTTGATACCACCGAGGTTGCAGCTAATCCGGTGCATTTATTTTATGTTTTGGAGCAACAAATAGAGCGTGAACAATTTAGCGCCGAAGTGGAAGAGCGCTATTTAAGTTTTTTAAAAGGCTATTTAATTCCGCAATATGTTGAGTTTATTGGTAAAGAACTACAAACCGCATATTTAGAGTCATACTCTGAATATGGCCAAAATATTTTTGACCGCTATGTGATTTATGCTGATTTTTGGATACAAGATCAAGAATACAGAGACCCAGATACAGGACAGTTATTTGACCGCGCCTCGTTAAATGCAGAACTTGAAAAAATAGAAAAACCCGCCGGCATTTCTAATCCCAAAGATTTTAGGAACGAAATAGTTAACTTTGTATTACGTGCACGCGCTCACAATAATGGTAAAAACCCGTTATGGACAAGCTACGAAAAACTACGCACTGTGATTGAGAAAAAAATGTTCTCAAATACCGAAGATCTACTGCCTGTTATTTCCTTTAATACAAAAACCTCCGCTGAAGATCAACAAAAACACGAGGACTTTGTTAACCGCATGGTTGAAAAAGGCTACACGCAAAAACAAGTGCGTTTACTTTCTGAGTGGTATTTACGGGTTAGAAAATCGCAGTAACCTTCATGTAGTTTAGGGGGAACAGTATGGCGCATTTTATAGATAGACGCTTAAATGGTAAAAACAAAAGCACGCTTAATCGTCAGCGCTTTATTAGGCGCTATAAAAAGCAAATAAAAGAAGCAGTGTCTGATGCGGTTAATAAACGCAGCGTTACCGACTCAAGTTCAGGGGAGAGTATATCTATCCCGCAACGAGATATTAGCGAGCCCATTTTTCACCAAGGTAAAGGGGGCGACAGAGAACAAATTCACCCTGGCAACGATCAATTTTCAACAGGTGACAAAATTGAGCGCCCTAAAGGCGGCCAAGGTGGTGGCGCAGGCGATGGCGATGCAAGTGATTCAGGCGAAGGCCAAGATGACTTTGTGTTTTCTATTTCTAAAGATGAATACCTTGATTTACTCTTTGAAGACCTAGAACTGCCCAACTTACAAGAAAACCAGCTAGATAAGCTTGTACAAATGAAAACTCATCGGGCTGGTTTTTGTAGCGATGGTATGCCCAGTAATATTGATATAGTACGCTCATTACAGGGCTCACTCGCCAGAAGAGTCGCCATGAGTGCGGGTAAAAAAAGACGCCTAGCAGAGCTTGAAGGTCAACTTGCGATGGAGTGTGAGCAAACCGACAGCGACCAAGCCATTATTGCATTATTACAAGAGGAAATTGAGCAACTTAAACAGCAAATAAAAGCCGTACCATTTATTGATAATTACGACTTACGTTTTCGTAATTATGAAAAACGCCCCCACCCCACCAGCAAAGCCGTTATGTTTTGTATTATGGATGTATCAGGCTCGATGGATCAGGCCACAAAAGACATGGCAAAGCGTTTTTATATTTTGCTCTATCAATTTTTGACTCGAAGTTATAAAGACATTGAGGTGGTGTATATACGCCACCACACACAAGCTAAAGAGGTCGACGAACAAGAGTTTTTTTATTCTCAAGAAACTGGCGGCACCATTGTCTCCAGTGCCCTTAAATTAATGAACGAAATAATAAAAGAGCGCTATGATTCAGAGCAATGGAATATATACGCAGCGCAAGCATCTGATGGCGATAACTGGGCAGACGACACCCCACACTGCGGTGAAATATTACGCAATAAGCTACTTAATGCGGTACGCTACTTTGCCTATATAGAAATTACCACGCGTGCGCACCAAAGCTTGTGGCGCGAATATCAAAACATCACCCAAACCCATAGCAACTTTGCAATACAACATATTCAAAGTGTTGAAGACATTTACCCTATGTTTAGGGAGCTATTTAAAAAAAATCGTCAACAACAAGGGGCTGCTTAGCCTAAGCGAGGTTTACTATGAGCACTGAACGAATTAGCGATGGCCCAGATTGGACCTTTGAGCTGCTTGAGCAATACCAAACTGAAATAGCCCGTGTTGCAGAGCATTACCGGTTAGACACTTACCCTAACCAAATTGAGGTAATAACAGCTGAGCAAATGATGGATGCTTATTCAAGCGTTGGCATGCCTATAGGCTACAGCCATTGGTCATATGGTAAAAAATTTATACAAACCGAACAAAATTATAAGCGTGGGCAAATGGGGCTGGCTTACGAAATTGTGATTAATTCAAACCCCTGTATTGCTTATTTAATGGAAGAAAACACACTCCCTATGCAGGCACTGGTTATGGCGCATGCCTGTTATGGCCATAACTCATTTTTTAAAGGAAACTACTTATTTAAAACATGGACTGACGCCGACTCCATCATAGATTACTTAGTGTTTGCTAAAAATTATATTAGCCGCTGCGAAGAAAAATACGGTATTACACAAGTAGAAAGCTTAATTGATTCGTGTCACGCATTGATGAATTACGGCGTAGATAGATATAAACGCCCGCAGCAAATTTCCCTTTTTGAAGAGCAAAAACGCCAAAAAGAGCGTGAAGACTACATGCAATCTCAAGTAAACGAGCTATGGCGCACTATCCCCGCTCAACAGCAAGAAGCTAAAAAGCAAGAAAGGCATTTTCCGCAAGAGCCGCAAGAAAACATTTTATATTTTATTGAGAAAAACGCGCCTTTATTAGAGTCTTGGCAGCGAGAAGTAATACGTATTGTACGAAAGATATCGCAATATTTTTATCCGCAAAAACAAACCCAAGTGATGAACGAAGGCTGGGCCACCTTTTGGCACTACACCATTTTGAACCACTTATATGATGAAGGTAAATTAACCGACTCCTTTATGATGGAGTTTTTGCAAAGCCATACCAACGTGGTTTATCAGCCACCTTATAACAGCAATTACTATTCAGGTATAAACCCGTATGCATTGGGTTTTAATATGATGGTGGATATTCGCCGTATTTGCGAAAACCCAACAGATGAAGATAGACGCTGGTTTCCTGAATATGCAGGCACTAATTGGCTAGACACACTGCATTTTGCGATGGAAAACTTTAAAGATGAAAGCTTCATAAGCCAATTTTTATCACCTAAGTTGATTCGTGATTTTAAGCTGTTTACTATTGTCGATCACTGCCGTAATCCACATCTAGAAGTAGGCGCAATACATGATGATAGCGGTTATCAGGCTGTACGCGAAGCGCTTTCAGCGCAATATAATTTGAGTAATCACGAACCTAACATTCAAGTATATAATGTTGATGTTAGAGGCGATCGTTCTTTAACGTTGCGTTATGTTCCTCACAATAATATCCCCCTTGCTGACTCGCATAAAGAAGTGCTAAAACACCTTTACAGGTTATGGGGATTCAAGGTTCAATTAGAGCAAGAGACCAGTACAGGCGATGTGTCTACTCTTGGCCAATGCCCAGCAGATGATACTCGCCATACTACAGAGTAAATAAAACGGCTGATAAAAACGGCACTTTAACCAAGCCCTTGTTAAGTATTGACTGCCAAAGCTTGCAGCGCAATTAGGTGCATCCTTGGTTACTTTAATTTAGCAGTAATATTACCGCTGCTTTAATTTTAGCAGCGCATAAAAAATGACGCTTATGCGTCATTTTTTATATCCTCAAAATCGGTTACTCTGTTACGGCCATGCTCTTTTGAGTGATACAGGGCTTTGTCAGCGGCTTCAATCCACCGCTCATGTTTTGCAAAGTCAGGGCTATTTCCTGCAAAACCAACACTCACAGTCATCTCTATTTTTGTGTTTTTATAAACAAAAGGGTTGGCTTCTATTAACGCTCTTATGCGCTCGGCAAAAGTTGCTGCGCCTTGCTTGTCGGTATCGAGTAAAGTAACAACAAACTCCTCCCCACCATAACGCCCTGCTATATCGGTTTCGCGAAGCGTCGTTCGTAGCAGTTCTGAAAGGTGGCGTAGCGCTTCATCGCCACAACTATGGCCATGCTCATCATTAATTTTTTTAAAATGATCGATATCAAACATCAATAATGTGCTGCTGCCACCGCTGCGCTTAACACGTAAAAACTCTTGGTGCAGTGTGCTTTCCCAATGCCCACGGTTAAACAGTTGCGTTAAGCTGTCGGTTTGGCTTACTTGCTCTAAACGCTTATTTAAATCTTCTAATTCTTTTTTATTGACCGCCACATCGGTAACATCATAAATAATGATACAAATATGACTTACCTCACCCAGTGTATTGGTAAGTGGAATAAAGGTCGCATTTTGGTACATGTAATCTGCTTTACCGGTAATGGGGCGGTAGTTTTTAAAACGAAAGATGTAAGGTTGCTGCTCCCAGATAGTAAAAGAGCGGTTTTTAAGTACAAATACAGACTCTGATTTACTCCTAAACCATTTTTCATCAATCGAAGGAAATAAATCAAATAGGTCTTTGTCTTTTACAGCACTTGGTAATAGCCCAGAATGGTTTTCCATAAAGCCATTCCACACACACACTTTATAATTTCTATCCAGTACAACCAGGCCCACATCAACCGTGTTAAACATATCCATTAACCAATGGATCTCATTCATTTCTAAATCAGCGGCCATAACTTAGTCTTCTAATAGGTAAGCAACTTTGTATTTCAAAGTTTTAAGTGAATCTTCGGTAAATAACAGCATAAGATCGCAGTTAATATCGTGGTTTTCGATGCCGTAGCTTATTTCTATCGCTAAGGTTCTTTGCCAACGAGATTTATTTGATTTAACCAATTCAGATACGTCGCGATGTTGGCCAAGTACAATGGGATGACCTTGGCTAAAAGACATATCTAGCTGTTTAGAAAGCCCCGTTAAAATTGAGCCTATTAAAATATTACTAATATCCATAAGTAGCTCAAGCTCAACTTTGTCGTTCAGCTCACCGTCGTAATTCATCAGTGACGCAATTTCTTTAAAGCTTGAATCATTTAATAAAAGTAATGCCTCGCCCGATACGCCACCGCCAATAAAGCCTTGGCACACCCCTGATGTGGCAGCATTATTGTCAATTGACTGCAGCGCCATATCCAGTTCATTAACTTCAAGCACATTCACATTCGGAATTGGCAGCTCTACAAACACATTCAAAAGCCGTGCAAGCAAATCGCCTGCTTGGCCCATAGCGACATTTGTAAGCTCTTGGTATATATCGCGCACATCTGGGTCTACTTGTTCACCTAAAGAATGAGCAAGACGCTCGCGCATGGCTTTATCTTTAATGCCATGATGCTCGATAATATCGGCAAGTTTTTCAGGTGAGCAAGGTTTTTGGATAAAATCAATGGCGCCTAATTCAAGTACGCGTTGGTGCGCATTTGGCTGAATATCGCCCGATACAACCACGGTTAGAATATTAAGGCCTTGCTCTTTCATGGCCATAAGGACTTCGTAACCGTCCATTTCAGGCATGTTTAAATCAAGAAAAAGGATTTCAGGCTCGATTATTTTTAGTTTTTTGATGCAATCAACACCATCTTGAGCAAACTCTACTTTAATATCCCAGTCATCTGGTAAAGAGCGAGCTAGCTGGCGCCTCGCTAATTTTGAGTCGTCACATATTAATACGGATGTTGACATACTATCTCTCTATTATTTAACCCAATGTTGTCAATAGGCCTTATGACTTTATTAAAGATACATTTTGTAACTACATGTTAATAAAAGTTCTTGCAGTTTACAATTTATATATCACAGAACTTATTATTACTTTTACAGTGATATTTAATCGCTTGGTCAGTGATATTGAGTATAATACACTCAAACCTATTGCGTTAATTTAAAAGGAAATAACCTATGGTACGCTCTCTTATTTTTGCACTAAGCACACTGGCTTTAAGCTCAGTTGTGCACGCATCACAGTACCCAGAAAACACGCTTGATGCAGGTAAGGTCTCTGCTCAAGGTAAGCCTGTCACTTTGTTAGGTAAAGGTGTAAGTGTAGGTGATAATGCGCCAAATTTTAAAGTGGTTGATGGTGGTTTTGCCCCTGTAAATCTTAATGATTATAAAGGGCAAGCTGTATTAATCAGCGTGGTGCCAAGTTTAGATACTGGCATTTGTAGCTTACAAACTAAACATTTTAATGAAAAAGTAGCAACGCAATTTCCTGCTACCGCAATACTGACCATCAGTGCCGATTTACCTTTTGCTCAAAAACGCTTTTGTAATGCTGAAAACATCGACAAAGTAACAGCCCTTTCTGACTCTGTATGGCGAGACTTTGGCCAAAAATATGGCTTAATTATAAAAGATATGGGGCTACTAACTCGCGCTGTGCTTATTTTAGATAAAAGCCATACAGTGATATACAAACAGCTCGTGTCTAATTTATCTACCGAGCCAAACTACGACTCAGTAATAGAAAAGCTAAAAACGTTGTAGGTAACAGGGCGTGTTGACCTTTGGTGGTTTAATTTTAAATTGTTAAAAGCTACTAAATACAAAAAAACCGCCCAAGGGCGGTTTTTAAATACCTAAGCTGTGTTTAGATTATATTAACCTAAAAGCTCTGCTAGTTGCTGACTTACTGTTTCAACAGCTTGCGTACCATCAATTTTATGGTACTGCGTGTTACCTGCTTGCGCTTCAGCTTGGTAGTAATCAACCAATGGCATAGTTTGCTCATGGTAAATAGCTAAACGTTTACGAACTGTTTCTTCCGTGTCATCTGCACGAATAATAAGCTCTTCGCCTGTTTCATCGTCTTTACCTTCCACTTTTGGTGGGTTGTAAACAACGTGATAAACACGGCCAGAGCCAGGATGTACGCGACGTCCACCCATACGCTCAACAATTACTTCATCAGCAACGTCAAACTCAATAACGTGATCAACCACAACGCCATTTTCTTTCATTGCATCTGCTTGTGGAATGGTACGTGGGAAGCCATCAAGTAAAAAGCCTTGTTCGCAGTCTGGTTTAGCAATACGCTCTTTCACTAAACCAATGATGATATCGTCAGAAATTAACTGACCTGCATCCATTACTTTTTTCGCTTCTAAGCCAAGTGGTGTACCTTCTTTAATGGCTGCACGAAGCATATCACCGGTAGAAATTTGTGGAATACCGTATTTGTCCATTAAAAACTGAGCTTGAGTACCTTTACCAGCACCTGGCGCGCCCAAAAGAATAATGCGCATATCATTGTCCCCTAGTATGGATATTTATTTTAAAGCCTGAATTCTTCCACAAGCGCTGCAGATACTCAAGCAACTTATACTAATTGCCTACTTTAGAGCGCATAAAAAAAGGAAGCATACGCTTCCTTTATAATTATGGTTATATTTTAGGCTCTTTTAGCAATTAAAAGAGCCTGTTAGCCTTACTTATTTAAATCAAGCATTAACTTGTTTAAACGTGTTACGAACCCGGTAGGATCTTTTAATGTACCGCGTTCAGCAAGTAAAGCTTGGTCTAGTAATACATGAGACCACTGGGCAAACTTATCTTCGTCTTGCTCATCGTTTAAGTGCTTAACTAACTGATGCTCAGGGTTAAGCTCAAACACTGGCTTAGCCTCTGGTACAGGTTGCCCTACTGACTCCATAAGCTTTTGCATTTGCGAGCTCATGTCGTTCTCATCGCTAACAACACAGGCAGGAGAGTCTGTTAAGCGATGCGTAAAGCGTACTTCTTTAACTTCTTCGCCTAGCGCTGTTTTAATGCGCTCAATTAAGCCTTCTACTTCTTTTTCAGACTCTTCTTGCGCTTTTTTCGTTTCTTCGTCGTCAAGCTTACCTAAATCAAGGTCGCCACGTGTAATTGACTGGAATGGTTTTTCGTTAAACTCAGTTAAGTGGCTCATCATCCACTCATCAACACGGTCACTTAGTAATAATACTTCGATGCCTTTTTTGCGGAAGATTTCTAAGTGCGGCGAGTTTTTAGCCGCTGTAAACGAATCAGCAACCACGTAGTAAATTTTATCTTGCTCATCGTTCATACGCTCAATGTATTGCTCAAGCGATACATCTTGTGTTTCTGAGTCGGTATGCGTAGATGAGAAGCGTAACAATTTAGCAATGGCTTCTTTATTCGCTGTATCTTCTGCTGGGCCTTCTTTGATTACTTGGCCAAACTCGTTCCAAAATGTTTGGTAGTCTTCGGCTTTGTTTTTAGCCATACGCTCTAGCATTTTTAAGATACGAGACGTACACCCTTTACGAATCGCTTGCGTTACTTTGTTATCTTGTAAAATTTCGCGCGATACATTTAGCGGTAAATCGTTTGAATCAAGTAAGCCTTTTACAAAGCGCAGGTAGCTTGGCATAAACTGCTCAGCGTCATCCATAATAAAGACACGTTGAACATACAGTTTTAAGCCACTTTGGCGCTCACGGTTCCATAAATCGAACGGCGCTTTTTTAGGGATATACAATAAGCTTGTGTACTCAGTTTTACCTTCTACTTTATTGTGTGCCCAGTTTAGCGGCTCTTCCCAATCATGGCTTACATGCTTGTAAAACTCTTTGTATTCTTCATCAGAAACCTCTGACTTATCACGTGTCCATAAAGCGGTTGCACGGTTAATGCTTTCCCATTCACCTGGAACTGCTGGGATTTTTTCGCCGTCTTCGCCTTCAGACTCAGGCACTTCTGCTTTATACATTTGTACAGGCGTAGAAATATGATCTGAGTATTTAGTAACAATGCTACGTAAACGGTATTCATCCGCGTATTCTTTTTCTTCTTCACGCAGGTGTAAAATGATATCCGTACCACGGCCTTCTTTTTCAATTTCTTGTAACGTGTACTCACCTTCACCTTGTGATTGCCACTCGTACGCTTGTGTTTCACCCGCTTTACGCGTGCGCACTGTCACTTCATCAGCCACAATAAATGCCGAGTAAAAACCAACACCAAATTGACCAATTAATTGCGAGTCTTTACTTTGGTCACCGGTTAAGTTTTTGAAAAACTCAGCAGTACCCGACTTAGCAATAGTTCCTAAAGAGCTAATCACTTCTTCACGCGTCATACCAATACCATTGTCAGATATGGTAATTGTGTTCGCTTCTTTATCTGCGCTAATACGTACACGTAAATCGGCATCACCTTGGTAAAGGTCGCCATTTGAAAGCGCTAAAAAGCGTAGCTTATCGGCGGCATCTGATGCATTTGATACAAGCTCACGTAAAAATATTTCTTTATTCGAATATAACGAATGAATCATTAAGTTTAATAGTTGTTTTACTTCTGTTTGAAAGCCTAATGTTTCTTTTTGTGCTGCAGTCATTTATGTATCTCCAATTAGCAAAGTGTCTGCGTTATGCACTTAATATGGGGTGAGGTGGAGTAACTTCAAGGGAAAAATTTAAAAAAGCAGCTTTTGCGCTGACATAAATAAAAAGCCACATAAAAATGTGGCTTTTAGAGTTAAATTACGGTGCATTTTTAGCGTGCTGGGCTTTTAAAGCGCTGACTTGTTCGTGCAAATAATTAGCACTTACCTGCTCAGCTTCAATCGGCTCTCCCACACTCACCGATACTAACGACCATTTAAGGCGTGGTAGTTGCCACTTGGCTTTACGGCTAAACATACTGCCCCACAAGCCACCTAAGTGAACGGGCACAACAGGCACAGGTGTGCGCGCTATAATGCGCTCAATGCCCCGCCTAAACATGTCCATTTCACCATTACTTGTTAGTTTTCCTTCAGGAAAAATACCAACTAACTCACCCCGTTCAAGCGCTGCGGCAACCTCATCAAATGCTTTTGCAAACGCCTTTGGGTTGGCTTTTTCGCTATCAATTGGAATAGCTTTTGCCATTTTAAATAGCCAATGCAGCGCTTTTGAGTAATAAATGGGAGCAAACACCATAAAGCGTATAGGCCTAGGCGAAGTGGCTAAAATAAACATCCAATCTACAAAGCTTACATGGTTAGCCACAATAACGGCTGCGCCTTCGCTTGGAATATTTTCATGCCCTTTTGTGCGCACGCGATACATGCATATAGCTAAAATATAGATAACAAAGCGCAAGAAAAATTCCGGTACCTTAGTGTAAATATAAATAGAGATAAGCAAATTAAGCCCCGCCAAAAGCAATAGTAACGACGAAATATGCCACTCTAAAACAGAGAGCGTTACAATACTTAATATGGCACTGCCAACCATAAAGAGCGCATTAAGCACATTATTAGCAGCTATCACCCGCGAACGACTTGCCTCCTCGGTACGCTGTTGAATAAGCGCATACAGCGGCACAGTATAAAAGCCGGATGCAATACCAATACCTGCCATCCAAACAAAATGCCATACCATGTCGCCTGTATTAAGCACTTGTTTAAGCGTTAATAAATTTTCAGAGGGCGCGATATATTGACTAATAGCCGGCTCTTGGCTTAATAAATACAAAAATAGCGTAATTAAAATAGCGCCAAAAGGTACAATGCCCAGCTCAATACGTGAGCGTGAGAGCTTTTCGCACAACAAAGACCCCACGGCAATGCTTAGCGAAAACACCACCAGCGCACTGGTTACCACGAGTTCATCGCCACCCATTACATGCTTAACGTAATTAGGTAATGCCGTTAAAATAACCGCGCCTATTAGCCAAAACCAGCTTATACCCAACACCGATTTACCAACCGATTCTGTTTGAGCATTAAGCGCTTTAAATACATTTTTAGTGGATGAAAAAATATTATAGGTAAAGTGCAAATTAGGATTATTGGCTTGGCTTATAGGAATAAAGCGGCTGCTGAAAAAGCCAAGTACCGCAAGTATCAACACGGCAATACTAATAATAGTTGGACCTGTTGTTTGGGTAATGTAATAGGTGCCAAAAATAGTACCAATTAAAATAGCGACAAAAGTGGCAGACTCAACCAAGCCATTGGCTTTTGTTAATTCGCTAGGCGCCACATGCTGCGGCAATATTGAATACTTAAGCGGGCCAAAAAAAGTACTTTGCAAGCCCATAAAAAACACGGTGGTCAGCATTAGCCATACATATTGCGTAAAAATAGAGGCTGCGCCAATAACCATAATCGGTATTTCGCAAAATTTAACAAGCCGGATCAGCTTTGATTTTTCTGTTTTTTCGGCTAATTGCCCCGCCATTCCTGAAAATAAAAAAAACGGTAATATAAATAAGCCCGCTGCAAGGTTTGAATACAGCGCACCATCGCCAAGGGTTGCAGCTTGAAACACTAACAATATAAGCACGGATTGCTTATACACATTATCATTCATAGCCGACAAAAACTGCGTTACAAATAGCGGTAAAAAGCGCTTACTGCTGAGTAAGCCGCCTTTATTGTCGTGTTTATTATTTTGCATAGTACTCCTTACTAATCAGATAAATTCCTGATGTTTTTATACCAACTTGAGCGATATTTTTAAGGCGCGTGAGCCGTGCAACTATCACGTTATCTAGTTGTTGTTAGTCAATAATTTATAACACAACGTCGCCAAGTTTAACTCATTTATTAATTTAATATGATTACCGGCAAACTCACACACGTTATACGGTAATTAAATAGCAAACACAAAAAAGCCCACATATTTTACTATGTAGGCTTTTAAAACGATTTCAGATAGTTGTGTTAGTCCTGCATAACCGCTCGGCGGCCACTAAATGCATGCATTAACGTTGTGCCATCTACTAAATCAAGCTCGCCACCAACAGGTATACCATGCGCTATGCGCGAGGCCCCTACTTTATATTTATGGCAAAGCTGGGCAATATAATGTGCAGTGGTTTCGCCCTCAACCGTGGGGTTGGTTGCTAAAATTACTTCGTTAATACCGCCGTGCGAGAGCTTTTGTTCAAGTATATCAAGGCCAATTTCTTTAGGGCCAATACCGTCAATTGGCGATAAATGCCCCATAAGTACAAAATACAAACCAAGGTATTGGCCCGTTTGCTCTATTGCCAACACATCGGTAGGCGATTCAACAACACACAGCACACCACTGTCTTGGCGTTTTGTACTTAAGCAAATATCACACTGCGCTTGCTCAGTAAAAGTGCGGCACGACTGACAATGCCCAACCGCGCCCATGGCTTTGGTCAATGCGTTACCAAGTTGAGTACCGCCTTTACGATCTCGCTCTAATAAATGAAACGCAATGCGTTGAGCCGACTTAGGACCAATACCCGGTTGGCAACGTAGCGCTTCTATAAGCTGCGTTAAACTATCTGAAAGTTGCATATTTGCTTAAAACGGCATTTTCATACCTGGTGGTAATTGCATACCGCCAGTTACTTTGCCCATACGCTCTTGCGTTTCGTCAGCAACGCGGCGAACAGCATCGTTACATGCTGCAGCAAGTAAATCTTCAATCATGTCTTTGTCGTCTTCCATAAGGCTTTCATCAAGCTCAACACGACGCACGTTATGATTACCAAGCATGGTTACTTTTACAAGGCCTGCGCCGGCTTCGCCAACAACTTCCATTGTCGCGATTTCGTCTTGGGCTTTTTGCATGCGCTCTTGCATTTGCTGCGCTTGCTTCATCATGTTACCCATTCCACCTTTAAACATAATTTTCTCTCTTTCTTTTAAACTCTAGTTGTCATGAAGATAAGGGCGATTGTATTTAATTACAATGCCTGAATACTGTTTTCGTCAATTTCGGCGCTAAATAGCTGCTGAAATTGTACTATGTTTTCATCAGATGTGATCACATCAATTGCTTGCTGGTGTCGCCCTGCATCTATTTTTTGCTGAATTAAATAAGGCGAGTCAATCACCCCTTTTGCAAAGTTAATACTCAGCGATACGTTATGCCCGTAAATGCTTGATAACGCCGCATCGAGCTTTTGCCTAAGCATGGGCGTATCTAAGTGTTTTTGCGATTCATCCACGTCAATATGTAAACTGTCGCCTTGCTTAGTAAAAATCGAGTGTAATGCAAATTGGCGCATTCGCCCACCAAGCCCCATACGCTTAATTAAATAAGCCCACTCATCTTGCTGATGCGCAAATTTAATCTCGCTAATTGGGCTTTGAAAATCATCTGGGACCGGTATAGCGGGCTCATGCTCTATTACCTCAGGCTTTTTTTGCGGGTTAATTTGCTCAAGCAGCTCAGGCGCTAAGTTTTCAGTAATTGTTTGATGCTTTTCTTTAAAATCAACCTTACGCACTGGCTGGCTTTGCGTTACTGGCTCAGCTGGCGTTTGGCTCCCTGTTACTGGGAGCGTTGGCTTTTTTTCGCTATCGCCTTGCGCATGGTCATGCCATGGCGGTGAATCGTTTTGTGACTCACTCGCTTGCGGGCTTGTATTATGTGGCTTTGCTTCGCTGTTAGGCGTAGCTTGGGCAGGTGTTTTTGGTGTTTGCGCTTGCTCAGAGGTATTTACACTCCCCCCTGAAAGCCTGCCTGCCCCCGATATATTTCTATCCCGTAAAATTCGCGCAATTGCTGATTGTGCTTGAGCTTCTTGTTCACGCACACTGCTATCTTTAGCATCGGCGTTTTCAGGCGCGGGTTGTGTGTGTTGCGCTACAGGTGCAGGGTTATAACCTTGATCTACCGCACTGCTCATAACATCATCAAATTGTGCAGCTAAGCTTTGCTCCATATTACTGTGTTGCAGATAAGCATCGTCTTCACTTTGGCGCTCAGCAGCATCGTCACTCTTAGCAATGTGCGCACTTTGCCGCACAGGGCTCGGTATATCGTTTTGCAGGCTTTGAGCCGCAGGTGATACGCTGTTGCTGTGTTGCTCACTTGGCGAGCGTGTTAGCTTCTCTGTGGGCGGTTGCTCTACTGGTTCATCAATTGTTTGGCTTTGCGCTGTGCTTTGGTTTTGGCTTTTCTCAACCATTGCTTGCGGAGCAGGGGGTTCGTCTTGCGAAGGTGTTTTATTTTTATTTAATATATCACGCAGCGCATCGGCACGGCCTTTACTACTAGTAGGCGCAGGCATTGCAGCACTTGGTGTGTCACTAGGCTCAGGAAGCGATTGAGCAGACGTTGTACCTGCAGACTCAAATGCTAATAAACGCAGCATTATCATTTCAAAGCCTAAACGAGGCTCTGGCGCCCATTGTAAGTCTTTTTTACCGTTTAATAGTAACTGGTAATAAACCTGTATTTGTTGAGCCTGGGTGTGCTGTGCAACATGGCTAATATAATCGGCGTTTTTATCATCAAGTTGCGCTGCTTGCGGGACAAGCTGAGTTAATTGAATAAGGTGAGTTAATGCAATTAAATCATCAAGTAGTGCAATATAGTTAGGATTACGGCTCGCTACTTGGGCTATTTCGTCCATCAGTGCGCCACCATCTTGTGCTAACAAAGCAGCAAGCAAACTTTGGCTGTAATGTGTGTCCATTAAACCAAGCATAGCTTGTACGGCTTGATTGTTTATGTCGCCGTTGGTTTGCGCAATAGCTTGATCTGTTAAGCTCAACGCGTCACGCATACTGCCATCGGCGGCTTTTGCAATAATACTTAGCGCATCTTTATCAAATTTTAACTCCTCTTGAGTAAGGACATGCTCAAGCTGAGTTTTAATTTCGCTTTGCGAAAGTGCATTTAAGTTAAACTGTAAACAGCGCGATAAAATGGTAACAGGTAACTTTTGCGGATCAGTGGTTGCCAATAAAAATTTCACATGCTCTGGCGGCTCTTCTAACGTTTTTAATAACGCGTTAAAGCTATGCTTAGAGAGCATGTGTACTTCATCTATTAGGTATACTTTGTAACGTCCACGCGTGGGTGCATATTGAACGTTATCAAGAATTTCACGAGTATCTTCTACTTTGGTACGAGAAGCGGCATCGATTTCAAGTAAGTCAATGTATCGCCCTGCTTCTATGTCAGTACAACTGCTACATTGCCCACAAGGAGATGCCGATATACCCTCATCACAATTTAAGCTTTTAGCAAAAATACGCGCAATGGTCGTTTTACCGACACCACGGGTTCCAGTGAATAAATAAGCGTGATGCAGTCTATTTTGCGTTAGCGCATTAACAAGCGCTTGCTTTACATGAGACTGGCCAACCAATTCATGAAAGGTTTGCGGACGCCATTTTCTCGCTAGAACCTGATAACTCATCAATTACTCGCCTTCAAACTCAACCAGTTTTAAGATTTTAATACCCATTTTTTCTATACGCTGCTCACCACCAAGCTCTGGTAATGAAACAACAAACGCTGCATCAGTGGCTGTGCCGCCTAATTTTGCAACTAGCTTTGCTGTGGCTTCAATTGTGCCACCGGTAGCTAATAAATCGTCAACTAATAATACTTTGTCGCCTGGGACAATAGCATCAACATGAAGCTCTAATGTGTCTTCACCGTATTCAAGTAGGTAATCTTGGCGAATCACTTCGCGTGGTAGCTTGCCTGGCTTACGAACAGGAATAAAAGGGATCCCTAACGCGTAAGATAGCGGTGCACCAAAAATAAAGCCGCGAGATTCTGTACCAATAATTTTTGTAAAGCCTTGGTTTTTATATTCGTTTATAAAAGCATCGATTGTTGCTTTAAAGGCTTCTGGATTTGCCATTAGTGTTGTTACATCACGAAACATAATGCCTGGTTTAGGATAGTCGGCAATGGTTGCGATACTGTTTTTAATAATAGCGGGTGTTACTTGAGTCATAAGTTTAATTGCTCAATAGTTTATATTTCAAAGCAGCTGATTATAACCTTAACTGACGTTAAAATGCGAGTTTGCTGTTATTAATACCAAGGTGGTTTGAAAATTATAAGGGTGGAGGAAGAAAAGAAGCTTAAGGCTGATATAAACAACAGCCTTAATAGAGCAAGGAGCTTTAAGTTAGGCTTGTGATCCAGCCTAAAATCGCATTTAAACAGCCAATACCTACAAAAACTGCTAAAAAAGCAATAAAGTAAGTAGCGTTAAACGGATCTTTAAAGTCTTTATCATCTGACATTGGTATAACCTTTTTTTAAGCACGACAAATAAGGCTGCCATGATAGACGAAGTAAAAACATCTATAAAGACCTTAATGTTGATTTTTTGTCACGATAATACCGCGCTCGCACATTGCATTAAGCGTACTTAACGCACCATGTGCAATTTGTTGTTCACTAAAATTGGGCGCGTGGACTAAAACCTGCTGGCATACACTCTCAAAGTCAATGCCCGCATTGGATTCTATTATTGAAAGTAGCAAGGCGGTCATTGCATTTGTGGCTAAAAACTGTACGTCGTCGTTATCATCTCTGTATACAACAAAGTAATTAGGCTGCTCAGATGGCGTGCTGGGTTTATACTCTGTGCTGATATTTTGCACCGCATACTGGTAGCTTAAATTACGCGCTACACTCGATAAGTAAAGTGTAGAATTGGTTAGTTCAGTGCTTTTTAAGCGTTGCTCATTGGTATCTTCATTAGCCACGGAAATATCAAGCTCTATCCACTCATAATGTGCCAGCTCCAGCATAAATGCATAATCGTACTCTTGCAGGGTATAGCTGCTCGATAAGTAATTAATAAATTCCCCTGCTATGTCTAAAAAATAAGGCGACATGCAGTCATGCTCACTAAAAAATGCCCTTATTAATTTTTGCCATTGCTGCTGTGTATATAAAGTTTTAAGCACCGGAAAACCAGATGAGATAAACCCTGCAATATTATTAAAAAATAAGTCACGGTAAATCGCCATGCGTCTATCTTCAATATCTTTAGGCTTTGGGTTATGTTCAGGCTCACGTATGTGCGCCATAAACTCATTCTGGCTGTCAATAAAGCTCATATTTCTTCCTTTATGCTAATTGCTGAGTAGGCGATGCGCATAACTGCTTATTTTGTAAATCGTGAATAATATCAAGCTCTTTTGTAAGTGTATTTATACTTGGAATATTAAAATCACGCTCCAATAAGGTAGGAAACACCCCATGCGCTTGGTACGCTTTATCAAGTAAGTCCCATACGGGGTCAATAACATCAGCGCCGTGGGTATCAACAATTAAATCATCGGCTTCATTGTAGTGCCCAGCTACGTGCCCATATGCAATGCGTTTTGAAGGCAACCCTAATAAAAACGCTTCGGCGTTGTAACCATGATTAATGGAATTAACATAAATATTATTTACATCAAGCAGTAGTTTACAATCGGCTTGCTCTAAAATCGTGTTTGTAAATTCAAGCTCAGATAACTGCTGGCCAGGCGCCGCATAATAAGAGACATTTTCGATGGCTATTTGGCGCTCTAAAATATCTTGCACTTGTTTGATGCGAGGTACAACGTGTGCAATGGCATCTTCAGTAAAAGGGATTGGCATTAAATCGTACATATGCCCTTTTCCAGAGCAGTAACTTAGGTGCTCACTGAATAGTTTAATGTTGTGCTGATCAAAAAACGTTTTTAGCGATTTAACAAATTCAATATCAAGAGGTTCAGGCGAGCCGATAGAAAGCGATAAACCATGGCAAACAAAATTATTGGCGTCAGTTAAGGTTTTAAATTGTTTTTTAAAGCGCCCTCCCAGCTTAAGCCAGTTTTCAGGCGCTACTTCCATAAAATCAATTTGCTTTGGTGTATGCGCTAGTAATTCATCAAGCATCTCTCGACGAAGACCTAAGCCCACCATCCCAAATGCTGAGTTCTGTGTTGCTCTCATCATTATCTCCTAAAACAAAAAGGGCCTTTTGGCCCTTTTAGCATAACGTATATCTGAGTAAATCAGGTACTTAAATCAGCCTGTTATTGGCCGCCACATTTGCCTTCGCCGCATTTACCTTCTTTTTTGCCTTTTGCGTCGCCACCACATTTACCTTCGCCGCATTTACCTTCTTTTTTGCCTTTTGCGTCGCCGCCACATTTGCCTTCGCCGCACTTACCTTCTTTTTTGCCTTTTGCGTCGCCGCCACATTTGCCTTCGCCGCACTTGCCTTCTTTTTTACCTTTTGCGTCGCCGCCACATTTGCCTTCGCCGCACTTACCTTCTTTTTTACCTTTTGCGTCACCGCCACATTTGCCTTCGCCGCACTTACCTTCTTTTTTACCTTTTGCGTCGCCGCCACATTTGCCTTCACCGCACTTACCTTCTGCCGCATCAAGCTGGTATCCGGTTACTAGCTGTTGAAATTCAAATGGGTTTGCTTGTGCATCTGCAGAGGCAAAACTTGCAGAGCCAACAACTACTGCACCTAAGGTTAACGCGATTGAGTTTTTCTTTACTGTATTCATTGTATGACTCTCTTATATAAGTGTGTATTAAGATAACGCAAGCTAATTATTGTCAATTATGCGTTGCTTGTATAATTAAATAGACCCGCTATCAAATAAAAACTTTCATTTATTTTCATTTTTTTTACTTTTAAATTTATACATACAAATATGGGCAGTAATTTAAGTTTTATCAAACCATACTTTGCAGGTACACTACGCACCCGTTTTTTCAATAAAAATACTCTATGAAACTTGTTTTAGCGCCTATGGAAGGTGTTGTTGATTTTAAAATGCGCCAACTTCTTACCAATATTGGTGGCTTTGACCTATGCGTAACAGAATTTGTTAGAGTAATTGATAAATGTTTACCGGCTAAAGTTTTTCATCGCTATTGCCCTGAGCTCAATAATAACGGTTTAACCAAAGCCGGTACTCCTGTGCGCGTACAGTTATTAGGGCAAGTGGCCGACGTATTAGCAGAAAATGCGGTTAGAGCTATCGAATTAGGCTCCCACGGTATAGATCTTAATTTTGGCTGCCCTGCAAAAACGGTAAATAAAAGCCGCGGGGGCGCTGTACTGCTAAAAGACCCTGATCATATGTATAACATAATCAAAGCGGTAAGGGATGCGGTAGATAGTAAACATCAAGTAAGCGCTAAAATACGCTTGGGCTTTGATGATGATAGCAATAGCCAAGAAATTGTAGATGCCGTTGTCAGCGCCGGTGCAGATAGTATTGCAATACACGCCCGTACTAAGCGTGATGGTTATAACCCACCTGCATACTGGGAAAAAATCCCCCCGCTAATAAAAGGTAAAAACATAGCCGTGGTTGCCAATGGTGAAATTTGGCAAGTGGAAGATGCTCTACTTTGCCAAACCCGAAGCCAGTGTAGCGATTTAATGCTAGGGCGCGGTGCGCTTTCTCACCCTGATTTAGCAAAAAAAATTAAAGCTCATGTTAATAATGAACAATATAATGGCCTAGAGTGGGAACATATAATTTATCATTTGATTCACTCTGCTATTCATCAAGACCCCACACAAGATGAAAAATATTTTGCCTCTCGTACTAAACAATGGCTGGGTTATCTAAAACGCCAATACCCACAAGCTAATGCACTATTTGATGAAATAAGACGTCTTAAAGTAAAAGGTGATGTAGCACAGGTTTTAAAAAAATACGCTAAGTCTCCGCAACTTGATTCAAATCATAGCGTATAAGCAGCGCAGCTCAGATAATACCGGTATAACGAAACGCTAAATGAAGGTTATACCAATATGCTTTATCAGCAACAACTGCACAGTGAAATAGCACACGTTAAATCAGTAATATTAGCGATGCTGAGCCAATCTGCACACCCTGCCCATCTTAAGCTACGTGACGTTATATTAACTAGCCAGCATAACGAATGGCTTGACACGGCCACCTACCACTTAGGTCCTGAATATCAAACTTTAGTTAATAGGCTGACAGAATTAGAAGCGGCAATAAGCCAAATTGATATTGGTCAATACGGCTATTGCTGCGATTGTGAAGAAGCAATTTCTGAGCGGTTACTTAAAAAAGACCCTGCAACACAGCGTTGTGAAATGTGCGCTAAGCGCACATAAGCGTTTAAAGTGTTAATAGTTGCTCGGCAAAACTAAAAGCCTGGCCTGGGTAAAGCACACTATCTTCAACTAAGTACTGCGCATCGCGCTGTGAAATAGCTAATCGTTTTACTAAGTTCACTTTTGCCTGAGATAAGGTCCATGCATGGTAGTGTATGCCCACATCGGTTTCCATTAGCGCAAGCATTAGCCTTTTATCTTCTGGGCTTAGCTCGCTATTTTTAGCCATAGCGGGCAACAGCATGTAATCAGTTTGCCAATCAATCCCTTTTACTTTTGGCGCCTTGCTTAAGTATTGGCTAATAAACGAAGTATTATGCTGCTCGATATAGCTCAAATTAGGCGCAGTATGCGAGTCAATTTGAAGATGCTGATTAATAGTATCAACCCATTGCAAAGGCGACTTAACTGCCCCACTGAAGTAATTTAGTTTACTTTGATACCATTCACTGCCATTAGCAAGTCCACGTAAGCCAATGCTTCCCCTTGGTTTGTATTGGGCCAAGTAATCATTAAACTCTGCAATCTGGGCTTTTAAATCGTTTGCGCTAGATTGTTTTAATAGTGGCGTTTGTAAGTAACCCTGCAGGAGGTTTAATTCAATCTTGTTTAATCTCAAATTGCTTTGCAGCGCACTATCTAATTGATCTTGAGTGAACTTAAGCCACTCAATTACCTCGTTAGACTTAGTAATTTGCATTTGCGCTGATAAAAAGTTATCTAACACATTGACCTGTGCAGGCCAGCTGAAAAAGCGCTCAGGAAAACGCTCAGCAATAATTAAGTAATTTAGCTGCTGCGTTTGCGCGTTTGAAAGTGTCATTGTTTGTAGGCGCTGATACATCTGATGACGAAGCGATAAATACGCTGAGGAAAAAGGCAGTACTTGTTCAGTGGATACACTTTCAGTGCCCACAGGTTTTAGCGCCGTGTTTAAACTTTTAATACTCTGCTGCGCAGCATCATAAGATTCAAAAGGCAGTGGTTGTTTTGAACAAGCAACCAAAAACAGACTAAATAGGACAGACAAAAAATGCGTTTTATTCATTATAAATTCCAATAAAAAAAGCCCCAAAGGGGCTTTTTATATAATTGCTAAAACAAATTAAAGTTAAATTTTAACACCGTTGCGAGCGGCTTTATCTTTAATAAATGTAGACCAACCTTTAGCAAACTTACGTGTGCGTGGGTCGTCCATTGCTTTAGTAATAGCAGCATAAGCTTGCTTGTATTTAGCTTGGTAGTAGTACGCTTCAGCTAAGTCTGAATAAATGGTGCCTTTTTTGTCAGAGCCAAGCTCTAACGCTTTGTTCAAACGAACAACAGCAGCACTAAAGTTCTCAGATTGTAAAAGTAACGATCCTGCTTTGCGGTAAAGCTCTGCATCGTCGTCAAATTTAGCAGCTTCTTCGTAGTACTTAGCAGCTTTTTCGATGTCTTTAGAACGGTGGTAGTTACTAGCAATTGCGTTAACATTTTGCTTAGTACGCTTAACTTTGTCTTCTTTAATCGCATTTTCAAGGGTTTTAGCCGCTTTAAATGGAATTTCGTTTAAAGAGTAAAAGTTAGAAAGTACTTTGTAATCTACTTCCGCTTCAAAATAGCCATTTTTGAATGCTACTTCCATGGTCGCTAGACCTTTAGAGTAGTCTTCGGTTTGTAGGTAGTATTTACCTAAACTAACCCAGGCTTTTTTGTCATCTGGCCAAACACGTACAATCTCTTCACCAATTTTCACCATGTTGGCGTAATCTTTAAGTTCAAAGTAAGAACCTAATTTTAATTGGTAAGGGGCCTTGTTAGGCTCCTTTTGTAAAGAGATTGCCTTGTCGGCAGGTTTAAAAACATCACGAAACTGACCTAACTGATAGTTAGCTTGCGCGATACGAGTATACACTTTAGGATCTTCTTCGCCGGTGAAGTCCATCCAAGCTGTATAAGCTTTTTTGGCTTCTTGGAACTTTTCAGTACCTGCGTATAAATCACCTAATAGCTTTAAAGTTTGCTCGTGATCTGCGAAGTTTAAAATATCAGGGGCAACAGCTTGTCTAGAGTATTTAATCGCTTCATCGTACTTCTCTTTTTGCGCGTACATGCTACCTAAGTAACGATTTACAGTCGCTTTATCGAAGTCGTTAGATGCGTCAATCTCTTTTAACAAGGCAATTGCTTCATCAATTTTGTCTTCATTGTACAAGTCAAACGCTTTAATTACCTTTTTACCAGTACGCTCGCCCATGATTTTAGTCTTGGCTTTTTTACGCTCTTCAATTTTAGCGTAATCCGGCGCTGCTAATACAGGTGCAGTTATAGCTGCACCTGACACAGACATAAGAATTGCAAGAGCAGTTACTTTAGATAAATTTCTCATTACTCGCCTCCTTAGCCTTGGTTAAGTTTAAAGTCTAGTTGAACTTGTAAACCAACTTGTTTCTGTGGTTTACCGTCAATAATTTTAGGACGGTATTTCCACTTGCGTAATGCACGTTTAGCTTCACGGTCAAAGATACGTTTTGGTTCTGCGTCAATAACTTGAACGTCAGTCACACCACCTAACTCATCAATTGTGAACGAAAGTTGTACCCAACCTTCTTTACCATCACGCGCTGCTTGCGTTGGATATTTTGGTTCAATACGAACGATAGGTGTCGCATCACCATCTCGTCCAAATGCACCTGGACCACTTAGTCCACCAGCCGAACTTCCTACATCAATGCTACCCATGTTAAATGACATAGCACCAGGGTTAGGATTGTTATTCTCCGGCTGTGGCGGCTGCGGTTTAGGCGGCTGCTTTGGCGGTGGCGGAGGCGGAGGCGGAACACGCTTCCTCTCCTGCACCTTAGATTCAGGCGGATTCGTCATTATTTCGACTATGATCTGCTCTTTT
>NZ_DJHW01000090.1:64816-65273 GCF_002433295.1 Pseudoalteromonas sp. UBA6610
GAAAGTTGAACCCAACCTTCTTTACCATCACGTGCTGCTTGTGTTGGATATTTTGGTTCAATACGAACGATAGGTGTCGCATCACCATCTCGTCCAAATGCACCTGGACCACTTAGTCCACCGGCCGTGCTTCCCACATCGATACTTGGCATATTAAATGACAAGCCACCAGTATTTGGGTTGCTATTTTCCGGCTGTGGCGGCTGCGGTTTAGGCGGCTGCTTTGGCGGTGGCGGAGGCGGAGGCGGTACACGCTTCCTCTCCTGCACCTTAGATTCAGGCGGATTCGTCATAATTTCGACTATGATCTGCTCTTTTTGTTCCGTATTACGGTCAGCCCCACCAGAGATGAGGTATGCCATGAAGTAGAACAAGCCGAAAGTAACTGCCCCACCTGCAATCAGTGAAAACAGAAAACGAATCATTACTGATCTCCAGCTATTGAAATTCTCAGGTT
>NZ_DJHW01000083.1:0-14870 GCF_002433295.1 Pseudoalteromonas sp. UBA6610
TTTAATCATAGGTTCGCTCACTTTTAAATCAGTTACAGTTAGACGGCGGAGTTTAACATAAATCCTTTTGCCTTTCAATATTTGTACATATTTCAAACAAAAGCATTAGTAAATGTTAATCAGCCTGCTTACGTAAAAAAGCCGGAATATCAAAATAATCTCCGCCTTCTGATTTATCCGCTTTTTTACTGTTTTGCGCTGATGAACTTGCCGTGTTGCTTGAGCTTGTAGATGGCGCTTGTTCTTTGCTTTCTACTTGCGTGCTTGGCGTCGTTTCCTCAGTGCTTGTGCCTTGGCTTGCAAAGCTTGGTACGTACATGCTGCTAGATTGGTTTGATGAACTTGCTACATCAGAACCTGATGCCTTTTTAAAGCCGTTATCAACAATACCAAACTGCGGACGACGATCGCCGCCTAAACCCGTAGCAACAACAGTTACACGTAACTCGTCGCTCATTTCTGGGTCAATAACCGCACCTACAACTACGGTTGCATTTTCAGACGCTAGCGCTTTAACGTGGTTACCCACAATTTCAAATTCTTCAATCGCAATGTCCATACCCGCGGTAATATTAACCAAAATACCTTTAGCACCGGTTAAATCAACGTCTTCTAGTAATGGGCTTGAGATAGCCGCTTCTGCAGCTTCTTGAGCACGATCTGGGCCTGATGCAGAGGCTGTGCCCATCATGGCAGTACCCATTGCTGACATTACGGTACGTACGTCGGCGAAATCCACGTTAATTAAACCAGAACGTGTAATTAGCTCAGCAATACCTTGAACCGCACCAAAAAGTACATCGTTTGCTTTAGCGAAGGCATCTAATAGTGTAGTCCCTTTACCTAAAACTTTAAGCAATTTATTGTTCGGAATTGTAATAAGTGAGTCTACAATTTCTGACAATTCGTTAATGCCTTGTTCAGCAGCTGCTGCGCGCTTTTTGCCTTCAAAGTCAAAAGGACGCGTTACTACAGCAACCGTTAAAATACCTAATTCTTTGGCAATTTTAGCAACCACTGGTGCAGCACCTGTACCTGTACCACCACCCATGCCGGCAGCAATAAATACCATATCTGCGCCTTCAAGGCTGGCACGGATTGTTTCTGCATCTTCTTCAGCCGATTCGCGGCCTACTTCTGGGTTTGCACCTGCACCTAACCCTGAGGTTATTTGCGTGCCTAGTTGTACGGTAATATCGGCAGCGGAATTACGTAATGCTTGTGCATCCGTATTTGCGGCTATGAAGCGCACGCCTTCTATTTGTTGTTTTACCATGTGCTCAACAGCGTTACCGCCGCCACCGCCCACGCCAATTACCTTAATTACAGCTTCTTCGCTGTGTTGTTCCATCATATCAAACATGTTTACTCTCCGACTTGAGTACTTTAAAACTCGCCTTGGAACCATTTAGTAATGCGGTTCCACCAATTATTATTATCCTCTGCTTTCGACTTTTGTGCATTCATCGATTGCATAGTGCGCCCGTATTGTAACAAACCTACAGCGGTTGCGTACGAAGGATCGTCTACGTAGTCTGTCAAACCAACTATCCCGATTGGTTTGCCTATTCTCACTGGCATTTGGAAAATGTCTTCAGCCACTTCCATTGCGCCAGTCATTTTAGCAGTCCCGCCTGTAATAACGAGGCCTGCCGCAATTTGGTCTTCTAAACCTGAGCGACGAATTTCTTCCATCGCTAATTCAAATAATTCTCTAAAACGAGGCTCTACCACTTCAGATAAAGTATGGCGCGACATTAATCGTGCTGGTCGCCCACCTACACTTGGTACTTCTATGGTGTCTTCGTTACTGGCCATTTGGCTACTTGCACATGCATATTGTACTTTGAGTGACTCAGCATGTGATATAGGTGTACGAAATATTTTTGCAATATCACCGGTTACTTGATTACCCGCCACTGGGATAACCGAAGAATGGCGTAATGCCCCGTTAATATAAATAGTGATATCCATTGTACCACCACCAATATCAAGTACCGCTACACCAAGCTCTTTTTCGTCATCGGTTAAAACCGAGTAACACGATGCAAGTGCGGTAAATATAAGCTGATCAACCTCTAAACCACAGCGCTCAACACATTTTTCAATGTTTTTAGCCATGTCGTTTGAGCAAGTAATAATGTGTGCACGTGCTTCCATACGTACACCGCTCATCCCAAGGGGGTTTTTAATGCCCTCTTGCATATCAATGCTGTATTCTTGCGGTAATGCATGCAGCATTTTACGCTCGGCCGAAATAGGCACAGAGCGCGCTATATGAATTACATTTTCAATGTCTTCTTCGGTTACTTCTGTATTATTGATAGCAACCACGCCGCTTTCGTTTTGACATTGTATGTGCTTGCCAGAAATCCCTAAGTACACTGAGCTAATACGACAATCAGCCATTAACTCGGCTTCATCTATTGCTCGGCGAATCGACTCAGACACTAAGTTTAAATCGTTAACGCCGCCTTTATCCATACCATGAGATACTTGGCTGCCCACACCAATAATGCTGAGCTTGTTATCTGCGGTGATTTCACCTACCGTGGCCACCACTTTTGAGGTACCAACGTCTAATCCAATCACTAGGTTTCTTTCTGCTGACTTAGTCATGCCTTACTCTTATTTTGTAATTGCTGTTCTTGCACAGGCTTATAGCTAACTGCAAGGCCGGTATCATAGCGTAAATCTATTGCATCTATTTGTGCATCTGCACGCTTTTCCATGCGCGGGTACACATCTATAAACCGCTGTACTCGCTTTGCTTTGTCTTTGCGCCCTAAATTTAAGCGCACACCATTATCTAACCATAACTGCCACGAAAAACGCTCCGAAAGGGCTAAGCTTTTTAACGTTAATGCATTTACCTTTAGCATTTCGTCAAACTGCTTAAAGGCAATCCACGCTTCTTTTTCGCTGCCTTCTGGGCCGTAAAGTTGCGGTAAATCATTGGCGAGTTTATCGCTACTTGCTTCAAAGGCATCGCCACTTTGGTTTAGCAGTAAATCGCTATTCCAATGGGCTACGGCTTCGTGTTCAACTACGTACACTTGTATTGTATCGGGCCATTGCTTGCGTACCGATACGGTTGCAACCCAAGGTAAATCTTTTACCAGTTGCTGTACGCGTTTTACATCTAGCTCAAAAAAACTGCTTAAATCGGCCTTTTTTATTGCTTTTATTATGGCCTTTTCGTCAGTGTATTTGGGCTTTCCTAGCACTGTTAAGTGCTTTATTTGTGCATCTTTGTTCTCTACTAGCCAATCAGATACACCGGTAGTTATTTGCACGAGCCCAATCACTACCACCAGAAAAAAGCTCACACCAAAAATTAGCGACCAATTAAAGTTAAGTTGCTGTTTTAACTGTTGAGCTTTTTCTAAAAGGGGATGCATATTAAAGCGTTTGCCCCAAAATGCGAACAACTAATTGCTCAAATGTTGCCCCATTTGCTTTTGCCGCCATGGGCACCAGCGATTTTTCGGTCATGCCAGGGACTGTATTTACTTCTAATAAATAAAAATTCCCCTGCTCATCTTGCATGGCATCTACACGGCCCCAGCCGCTTGCACCCACTAAATCAAACGCCTCTAACGAGATAGCCTGTAAGTGCTGTGTATCTTGCGCCGATAAATCTGCAGGGCAATGATACTGTGTTGTATTTGATTGATACTTAGCTTGGTAATCGTAAAAACCATTTGGAGTCGTCATTTCAATCACAGGCTGTACTTCATCGCCTAATACCGTCACGGTAAATTCGCGTCCGGTTATCCACTGCTCTACTAACACTTGGCTATCAAACTTAAAAGCGTGTGTAAGGGCATCTTCAAGCTCTTGAGCGGTACTTGCTTGCGCCATACCTATGCTTGAGCCTTCGTGCGATGGCTTAACCATTACTTTTTTAAACTCATCCATAATAGCTTTTGCATCAAAGCCTTTTTTAGCATCAACAACTGCATAAGGCGCTGTGCTTAGCCCTGCAGATTTAAATAAATGCTTACAACGGACTTTATCCATTGCCAAGGCTGAGCCTAATACAGTGCTGCCCGTGTATGGCAAATTCATAAATTCAAGCGCGCCTTGCACTGTCCCATCTTCGCCACCACGGCCATGCAAAGCAATAAAAACACGATCTACCTGTAATTCTTTTAGCTCCCACAAAGAGCGATTTTGCGGGTCAAAAGCAATGGCATCAACGCCGGCATTTTGTAGTGCATTAAGCACCGCTTGCCCTGAACGTAGTGACACTTCGCGCTCTGCTGAGTTACCCCCAAGCAGTACTGCTACTTTACCAAATTGCGCGTTTTCTTGCGTCATACTTCACCTTGCTTTAATTTTTCCACCGACATACCTGTTGCCGCTAATGTTTTAACCAATTGTCCTATATTACCAGCGCCTTGCGTTAAAACTAAGTCGTTATTTTGTAAGTTATCGGCCAATACACCAGCAAGCTCTGCGCTCGTTGCTACATGTAGAGGCTCTTTTCCGCGCTGACGTAAGCTGCGGCACAGGCTTTTACTGTCTGCGCCAACAATAGGCTCTTCGCCGGCACTGTACACATCAAGTAATAAAAGTTGATCTACATCTGCTAATACTTTTACAAAGTCTTCGTATAAATCGCGTGTACGGGTAAACCTGTGCGGTTGATAAACCATAACTAAACGCTTTTCTGGCCAGCCTTCGCGTACCGCTGCAATGGTGGCTGCAACTTCTGATGGGTGATGTCCGTAATCATCCACCAGCATGACATTGCCGCGCTCGTTTTCAAAGTTGCCATAATGCTGGAAGCGTCGTCCTATGCCTTCAAATTTTTGCAGCGCCTCTAAAATTGCGTGGTTAGCAATGTTTTGATCTTTAGCCACTGCAATTGCCGCCGTGGCATTAAGTGCGTTGTGCTTACCTGGCATATTAAGCGTTGCACTTAAGCTTTCACCGCTTTTATGTGTCACTGTAAAAGTACAAGTACTTGCTGATTGGCTAAAATCACTCATGCGGTAGTCGGCATCTTTTGACTCGCCATACGTGATCACAGGGCGACCAAAACGCGGGATCAACTCACTTGCTACCTGCGAGTCTATGCACACTACGGCTAAGCCATAAAATGGCAGGTTATGAATAAAGTCCACATAAGTGTCTTTCATTTTCTCAAGGCTGCCGCCGTAGGTTTCCATGTGATCTTCTTCAATATTGGTGATCACCGATACCATAGGCTGTAAATGTAAAAACGATGCATCGCTTTCATCTGCCTCAGCAATTAAAAAGTCGCTCTTGCCCACTTTTGCATTACTGCCCGCGCTATTTAATAAGCCACCAATAATAAAAGTAGGATCAAGCCCTGCCTGAGCATAAATGCTGGCAATTAAACTGGTTGTAGTGGTTTTACCATGTGTGCCCGCAATAGCAATGCCATGGCGAAAACGCATTAATTCGGCAAGCATTTCTGCACGGCGAACTACCGGTATACGCGCTGCTTTTGCAGCAATAATCTCAGGGTTTGTTTCATCAATAGCACTTGAAACAACAACTACGTTGGCATCTTTTACGTTGTTTTCGTGATGGCCTATAAATACTTCTGCACCGGCTTTAATTAAGCGTTCGGTCATTGCGCTGTGCGCTATATCTGAGCCTGTAATGCGGTAGCCTTCAAAAGCCAGTACTTCAGCAATGCCGCCCATACCCGCACCACCAATACCAATAAAATGGATGGTTTCTATTCGACGCATAGCAGGTCGAGTTTGTTGTTCTTGTATTGACTTATCTTTCACTTATTTTCTCTTATTTGTTACTTGCTCACAGTGCGAGGCAACGCTTGCTGTGGCATCTAAAATGGCTTGCTGCTTAGCATTGCTGGCCATTTGTTTAATTAATATAGGCTTTGCCAAATACGGGTTTAATAGCTCAACTATTGAATCTTTATTAAACTGCGGCTGAGGCATTAAAAGCGCGCCATTTGCGGTTACTAAATACTTTGCGTTGGCGGTTTGATGATCGTCTACCGCATGTGGAAACGGCACAAACACAGCCATTTTACCCGCGGCGGCAATTTCACTAACAGTCAGTGCACCAGCACGGCAAATAACAATATCGGCCCACGCGTAGGCGGCGTCCATATCATCTATAAATTCAGCAACTTTTAGCTCTTCATCTGCAATGTTGTTTTTCGCATACGCGCTTTTCACGCCCTCAATATGGCCTTTACCTGTTTGGTGCCACACTTTAATTGGCGCTGTTTTAGCAAGTAAATTAAACGCCTCTGGCAGTGTTTGGTTAAGCACTTGTGCGCCTAGCGAGCCACCTACCACTAAAATATTAATAGGGCTTGAAACATCACGTTTAGCTACATTAGCAACGCTTGCACGTACTGGGTTACCGACTAATTCGGCTTGCCCTGGTGCAAAGGCGCTTGGAAACGCAGCAAGTACTCTGTTAGCAAATTTTGCCAACCACTTGTTGCTCATTCCTGCTACTGCATTTTGCTCATGAATCACCAGTGGAATGCCTAAACTTTTAGCGGCAATGCCGGTTGGCCCGGTTACATAGCCGCCCATAGCAAGCACTACATCTGGTTGCTGAGATTTCAATACCTTACGCGCCTGCAATATTGCATTAAGTACCATGAATGGGGCTTTAATAAGACGCTTTAAGCCATTACCGCGTACGCCCTTTACATTAATAAAATCAATCTCAATGTTATGCTTTGGTACAACATCCGCTTCCATTCTGTCTGGCGTGCCTATCCAGCTTATTTGCCAGCCTTGCTCTTTTAAATAATCGGCTACAGCAATACCTGGGAATATATGCCCGCCTGTACCACCGGCCACAACTACTAATTTTTTACTCATCGCTTACCTCCGCGTGAGGTGGCTTGTTTGGTTGCCATTTTGGTTTCAAAATCAACACGCAATAAAATACCGGTGGCAATCGTCATTATTAATAAACTTGAACCACCATACGAAATAAACGGCAAGGTTAGCCCTTTAGTCGGTAATAACCCTGCACTGGCGCCTACATTAACCATGGTTTGAAACGCAAACCAAATGCCAATAGCAAACGCAAAATAGCCTTCGTATTCTTTGCCACATTTTAAAGCTTGTTGGCCTATTAAAAGCGCCCTAAATACAAACACAGCCAACACACATAAAATACTTGCTACACCTACAAGGCCTAGCTCTTCACCTATAACGGCAAAAATAAAATCGTTATGCGCCTCGGGTAAATACTGTAACTTTTGCACGCTGTTACCTAACCCTTGGCCAAACCAGCCACCTTGGCTGTAGGCCATAAGCGACTGCACTAACTGATACCCTTTACCAAATGGGTCTTCCCAAGGGTCTAAAAAGCCCACCACTCGCGCCATTCTGTATGGCTCTACAATAATCAGTAATACAACAAGCCCTACGCCCGTTAAAATAAGTACAAAAAACTGCCATAACTTTGCGCCGGCCAAAAATAACAGCCCCACAGTTGTTACAAACATAACCACCACGGTTCCTAAATCGGGCTGCAGTAAAATAAGTAAGGCATATACCGCAAATACAGCGATAGGCTTAGCAAAGCCTTTAATATTTTCTTGTACTTCTTCGCGCTTTCTTACCAAGTAGCCTGCTATATAACTGAAAAAGTATAATTTAGCGGCCTCGGCCACCTGAAAACCAACAGGCCCAATGGGTATCCAACGCTTAGCGCCGTTGACTTCGCGGCCTATTATTAACACGGCAATAAGTAGCACCATACCAAGCAGCAACAAATACGGGTTTGAGCGTTTCCACCAATCCATAGGCACGCTGGCGGCAATCCAAAATAAAGCAAATGCCATCGCTAAAAACATGCTGTGGCGAATGGTAATATGGTATGAGTTATCAAACAGCCTTTCGGCTGTGGGCATTGAGGCGCTGGTCACCATTATAAAACCCACCCCTATAAGCATTAACATGCAATAAAGCAGTGGCACATCGTAAAGCTGTGCTGAGGGTTTAGGGGTGAGTGTTTCTTTTAAATCGGCAAAGGCAATCATAATTGCCCTTCCATTACACATTGCACAAAGTCATCACCGCGTTGCATGTAGTTGTTATACATATCAATGCTGGCACAGGCAGGGGCAAGTAATACAATGTCACCGCGCTTGCTAAGTACTTTAGCGAGCGATACCGCCTCTTGCATTGTGTTTACCAAGTGCGATTTACTCGTTAAAGCAGCAAGCTCTGCTGCATCTTTACCAAAGCATACAAGCGCTTTTACATGACTTTTTATATATGGCTTTAACGCACTTAAATCAGCGCCTTTAGCATCACCACCGGCTATTACAATCAGGTTTTCGTGATCTGAGGCCAAACTATCTATTGCCGCTATAGTGGCGCCAACATTGGTGGCTTTAGAGTCGTTAAAGTATTGAACACCATGTTGCTCATCAACAAACTGGCAACGGTGCGCTAAACCATTAAATTGACAAAGCGCCGCTGCGTACTGCTCTTTACTAATATCAAACGGGCTTAATAACGCCATAACCGCAAGTGTATTTAAGTAATTGTGCTTACCAACGACCGCAAGCGTGCTGACAGGTAAGTACGCCTCGCCTTTTACTATAAAGTGCAGCTCATTATTGCGCTCAGCTAAGTGGTAATCACCGTGGTCGGTGCCAAAGCTCATTTGCGGCGCTAAAGCGCGACTAATAGGCTTAGTTTGAATATCATCTGCGTTGGTTACTAAAAGCTCAGCATTGTTATAAATACTTAATTTAGAGTCGATATAGGCTTGGTAGCTGTCGTATCGATCTAAATGATCTTCAGATATATTTAATACCGCTGCGCTTATTGGTTTTAAGCTTGAGCAGGTATCTAGCTGAAAACTCGAAAGCTCCAGCACATACACATCAAAATCATCGCTTAGTAAATCCAATACCGCAGTGCCAATATTGCCACCTAATGCCACCTTATAACCTGCAGCTTTTAATACCTCGTAGGCTAAGGTAACAACGGTTGATTTACCATTAGAACCAGTAACAGCAACAACCGGTTTTGTATTTATACGAGCAAATAGCTCTACATCACCAATTACTTCAATGCCTGACTCTATTGCTTGAGCAATTGCGGGAATTTTTAAGCTAAGCCCGGGGCTTATGATGATCATATCGGTTTTACAAAGCGCGGCGCTAGCTAAATCACCAAAATGCGTATTAAGCTCAGGAGCATGCTCGCTTAGCCAATCCATACCTGGTGGCGCAACACGGCTATCAACGACTTTTGGTGCAAAACCATGAGATAATAAAAAACGCACAATGCCCAGACCGGTTACACCGAGTCCGAGCACTGTTATATGTTTGTTTTTTATCTCGTTTAAATACTGCATTTATCGAATCTTTAATGTCGCAAGGCCAGCAAGTACTAGCACAATTGAAATTATCCAAAAGCGCACAATAACACGTGGCTCTGGCCAACCTTTTAGCTCGTAATGATGATGAATCGGCGCCATTCTAAAAATGCGCTGTCCGCGTAATTTGTATGAGCCCACTTGTAAAATTACCGATAAAGCCTCCATTACAAACACGCCGCCCATAATAATAAGCAGTAGCTCTTGGCGTACTAAAATAGCAATAATGCCCAGCGCGCCGCCAAGTGCCAGCGACCCTACATCTCCCATAAACACCTGTGCTGGGTATGTGTTAAACCATAAAAAGCCTAACCCAGCGCCAACAATAGCGGTACACACAACCACCAGCTCACTAGCAAGCGGTAAATGCGGGATATGTAAGTAAGCCGAAAAGTTAATATTACCGGTTAAATAAGCAATTATCGCCAGTGCAGCAGCCACTAAAATAGTCGGCACAATCGCCAGGCCATCTAAGCCATCAGTCAGGTTTACCGCGTTTGAAGTACCCACTAATGCAAAGTAAGTAATTACAATGTAAAACAAGCCTAGTTGTGGCAATACATCTTTAAAAAATGGCACAACAAGTGAGGTTTCTGACGCTTGTGTACTCGTAGCATACAGTGCAGTTGCCACTACTAGAGCAATAACCGATTGCCAAAAATACTTCCATTTAGCAATTAACCCTTTAGGGTCTTTACGTATTACTTTGCGGTAGTCATCTATAAAGCCCACTAAACCTAATGAGCCAATTACAAATAAGGTTGCCCATACGTATTTGTTTGATAAATCAGCCCATAATAAGGTGCTGGTAAATATGGCGCCTAAAATAAGTAAGCCTCCCATAGTAGGAGTGCCTTTTTTAGATAAGTGAGATTCTGGGCCATCATCACGCACTACTTGGCCAATTTGCATTTTTTGTAACGAACGAATGAGCTTAGGGCCAAAATAAAGCGACATCATTAACGCTGTTAATATGCCTAAAATGGCACGTAGGGTTAAATACGAAAAAACATTAAAGCCACTGTAATATTGGGTTAAATACTCTGCCAGCCAAACTAACATTATGATACTCCATTGATGGCTTGTTGCTGGCCATTTACTAAATCGGTTACTAATAATTCCATGCGAGAACTGCGCGATCCTTTCACCACAAGCGTGGTTTTATTGTTTGTGTTATTAAGACTGGTTTGAATTTGCTTGAGCATCTCTTCGCGGTTAGAAAAATGACGGTTTGGCTTATCAAATACATCGCTTGCGTATTTACTTAACACACCCAGCGTATACAGCTCATCAATGCCTTGTTGTTTTGCGTACTCGCCTACTTCTTGATGATAAGTTCTGGCTTGCTCACCAAGCTCTCCCATATCGCCCAGTGCTAAAATACGGTGCCCTTGAATATCACTTAATAAATCAATTGCAGCTTTTACCGACTTAACATTTGCATTGTAGGTATCATCAATAACGGTCAGTGAATCAGTTACTTTTATTAAGTTTACACGCCCCTTCACATCGCCCATGGTGGCAAGTGCGGTGGCTATCTCTTCAAGTGATACATCAAACTCGCTGGTTAAAGCCGCAGCAATAAGCGCATTGCTCACATTGTGCTTACCAGGAAGAGCAAGCGTTACAGGTACTTTTTGATCTTGTGTACACAATAAAAAGCTCGCGCGAGCGTTTTCGTCTAGGCTGATATTTTCAGCCCAAATATCAAGTTTTTCAGTACTTGAAAAACACTTAACAGTGCGCCCTTTTAATTTATCAAGCCAGTATTGGCTAAATTCGCTATCGCAGTTAACAATGGCAACGCCATCGTCTTTTAGGCCATCAAAAATCTCACCTTTTGCCTTAGCAACTCCCATTAGGCTACCAAAGCCTTCTAAATGCGCTGCGGCCACATTACACACCACAGCTACATCGGGTTTTGCCATGGCGGTAGTGTAAGCAATTTCGCCTAAATGATTAGCGCCAAGCTCTATAACAGCAAAACGGTGCTGCGGCTCTAAACGTAATAGCGTAAGTGGTACGCCAATATCGTTATTAAAGTTACCTTTTGTAGCAAGCACATCTCCGTGCACCGATAAAATAGCGGCGCACATTTCTTTTACCGTTGTTTTACCCACGCTGCCCGTAATGGCAATGGTTTTAGGGTTAACCTGCGCCATAACTGCTGCACCTATATTGCCTAATGCAATGCGGGTATCGCTAACAACAAACTGCACAATATCTACATCTACTTTATGCTGAACAATAACGCCAATAGCGCCTTTTTGTTTAGCGTCAGCAATAAATTTATGGCCATCAAAATTAGGCCCTTTTAAAGCTAAAAACACCTCACCGTCGCAAATACTGCGGGTATCGGTATTAATATTTACTACATTGAGATTATCACCTAGATAATCGGTTGCTAGCACATTTGCCAGCCAATCAAAGTCCATTGGGATCATTGAGTTATCCCTCTTACTGCTTTTTTTAGTTGTTCTTTTACATAACTGCGATCGCAAAAGTCGATACGTTGATCGCCAATAATTTGGTAATCCTCGTGGCCTTTGCCGGCAATTAAAATAACGTCATCCGCATTTGCATTTTCTATTGCATAGCGAATGGCTTTTGCTCTATCAGCCTCTAAATGGGCTTTTTCAGGCTGCGATAAACCCGCTGCCACATCTGCCAAAATAGCATCTGGGTTTTCTGAACGCGGATTGTCGCTGGTAACAATAACCTTATCTGCATTTTGCTCTGCCGCTTGCGCCATTAAGGCACGCTTACCTTTATCTCTGTCGCCGCCACAACCAAAAACACAACTAACCCCACCAGGCACATGCTTTTGCAATGCTTGTAAAGCCAGAGCAAGCGCATCAGGCGTATGGGCGTAATCAACAACGCACGTAGGTAAATTAACTTCGCTAAACGCTTGCATACGCCCAGCAACGGGGTGCAAATGCGCGCATCCGGCGGCTAACTGCTCAAGCGGATAACCTAGCCCCAACAATGTTGCCAGTGCCGCAGTTAAATTATATAAGTTAAACTCACCAAATAGAGGCGATGTTACGCTAATATCACCCCAACTTGTGCTCAATTGCGCCGAAATACCATTTTTAGAATACTCAACATCAGAAAAATACACATACTGTGCATTTTTAGGTGCTAAATTTTTACGACCATAACAAATAAGATTATTAAAACTGTATTTTTCAAGCCATTGCTCTGCTTGCCCATCGTCTTGATTAAGCACCACTAACTGTGGGTCAAAATCGCGAAACAGCATAAGCTTAGCGTCGCCATAACTTGTCATATCGCCGTGATAATCAAGGTGATCGCGCGATAAATTAGTAAATACCGCCGCTTTAAATTGGCATTGTGCCACACGCTGTTGCACTAACCCGTGCGATGAAACCTCCATCGCCACAAGCTTTTTATGCTGCTGTTTTAAGTCATGCAATATGTGCTGCAAGTCAACAGCCGAAGGCGTGGTATTAATAAGTGGCGTAAGTGTATCGGGGTGGCCATAGCCTAATGTGCCTATAATGGCCGAAGGGGTACTACAAAACTGCGCTAAATGCGCCATCATAGCCGTTGTTGTAGATTTGCCATTAGTGCCCGTTACACCAATTAAATCGAGAGATTGGCTTGGGTTTTCATAAAATTGACTCGCTAGCTCTGGGAGTTTTTTATCAAGCTCAGTTACTAAATACAGTGGCTCAAAAGTGACATCAAATTCGCAGAGCCTATCGGCAATAATGGCTGTAGCGCCGTTTTCAATTGCTTTGGCAATAAACTGTCCGCCATCAAGCGCATGGCCTTTTATAGCCACAAATACATCGCCAGGGGTTACATCCCGGCTATCAAGGCGTAAATCTTTAACTAGCTGCGAAGGTGCATCTATGTCGATGTATTTTAAAATAGCCTTTAAATCACGCATCGTTATCTTTACCTTTTACGTAAGCCACTTCTTCCTTATCAGGGGCTACGTTTAATATTCTTAATGCGTTAGAGACGATTTCTGCAAATGCAGGGCCTGCGGTGGCACCTCCATAGTACACATCGCCACCGGGCTCATTTATCATCACTACCACAGCCAAGCGTGGATTACTTGCCGGTGCTACACCTGCAAAATAACCTACGTATTCATCACCGTAACCACCAGCAACCGCCTTTTTAGAAGTACCGGTTTTGCCTGCCGCACGGTAGCCATCTACTTTTATGTTTCGGGCTGTACCGTCTTTTTCAAACACGCTTTCCATCATGTGAACAACGGCTTCTACGTCTTTTTGTTTAAAAATACGCTCGCCTTCTGGCACACCGTCTTGCTTTAAAATCGTTAACGGACGATTAATCCCACCGGCACCTAACATGGTGTAAAAGCGGGCCATTTGCGCCGTACTTACCGAAATAGCATAACCAAACGATAACGTGGCAATTTCAAAGTCAGACCAGCGGCGGTTTGGATAAAATAAACCACTACTTTCGCCAACCATGCCTGTGCCGGTATCACTACCAAAGCCCACTTTTTGATATAAGCCAACTAAGTAATCTTTAGGTACTTGCTGCGTTACCTTGGCCACGCCCATGTTTGATGAATACTTTAAAATTTCGCGAAGCGTCATTTCACCGTGGTTACGGGTATCTTTTACTAAACTGCCGCCTAAACGCATCCAACCTGGGTAGGTATCAATGGTGTCGTCGGCTTTAATTGCGCCGTAGTCTAGCCCAGCTAAAATGGCTAGTGGCTTAACGGTTGAGCCTGGTTCAAACAAATCGGTAATTGCGCGGTTACGGCGTTTATGTGGTTGTGCATCGTTCAAATTATTTGGATTAAATGATGGGCTATTTACCATAGCCAAAACTTCACCGGTTTTAACATCAACCACCATGGCCGACCCCGATGTCGCTTTATACGTGAGTACAGCAGATTTTACTGCTTTATAAGCAATTGCTTGAATACGTTGATCAATACTCAGCTGAATATTTTCAGGCTCTACACGCTCACGCTCATCTAATACTTCAACTTCGCGGCCTTGGGCATCTTTACGAATAGTGCGGCGGCCTTCTTCGCCTGTTAAGGCATTTTCGTAGAGTTTTTCAATGCCTTCTATGCCTTTCCCATCAATATTTGTAAAACCAATAATGTGGGCCGTTACCTCTCCCGCGGGGTAATAACGTTTAGACTCATCTAACAAATGAATACCAGGTAAGCGTAATTGGCTAATGTAGTTGGCAACAGCCGGTGTAACTTGGCGCTTTAAATACACAAAACGACGGGTGGGATCATTTAATAAACGCGAATTTATTTTTTTAGGATCGATACGTAATACATCTGCCAGCTCACGCCAGCGCAGATCATTTTCATAATAAACAGAGGTACGCTTATCAAGCTCAGCGGCATTTTCTGCAAGCGTTTTATGATCTTCACCGTTTTTACGTGCTTGTTTTATAACTTTAGCAACAAGTGACTTATGCAATGCTTTAGGATCGGCATACACACTGACTACAGGCACACT
>NZ_DJHW01000128.1:0-63145 GCF_002433295.1 Pseudoalteromonas sp. UBA6610
ATTGGCTTGAATATACACGCTTGGCCCGCTGCCATCGCCTTTTAAGCGATACACCGGAATAGTTAGGGGTAAGCCGTTTGCTACTTCCCCTACTACAATGTTTTCTTGGCTAATGGGTGTTGTTATGCTCATGTTTATTACCTTAAGTAGTGACTGGCATCTTCTGCTTGGCGCACACACGTGAGCTCGCCATTTTGTAACACGTATTCTGCAGCTAGTTCATGGCATAAAAAATAGGGCATGCTTTCGGTAAAACCATAGGCGCCACATTGGCTAAACACCAGCCAGTCTTGCTCGTTTAAATCGCTTGGTAGGCTATGCTCGCCTAAGCAATCAAGGGCAGTACATAATGGGCCATATAAGCTCATTGCTTGTTCTGGCGCTGTTGATTCGCGCAGTAACGCCGCAGGAAAATCTTGGCTTGTAACAGCTGGGCGCAATAAGTGGTTAATACCACCGGTTAAAATAACTTGCTGTTGCCCGTAGTTTTGTTTGCACTCAACGACGGGGTTCGCGTAATGTCCGCATTCGCCTACAGCGTAACGGCCAAGCTCCATCCAAAGCTCGTCTACACCCGCATCTTTTTTAATTTTTGCCAGCGCGGTGATTAATCCATCCCACTCAAGTGTTGCATCGTTTGATGTGTAAGGAATACCTAAACCGCCGCCTAAATCTAAAATTTTCAGGTTTATATTTAAGTTTTTAGCCAAGGTGGTAAGCGGTGCAATCATTTGCGACCACAGCTCGCTTAGCTTTTGTGTGCTAAGCATGTTGCCCCACTGAAAAATATGTAGGCCATCAAAATTAAGTGCTGGGTAATCGCCAGTATTGAGTGCTTGCCATTCATCGCAACCAAGCCCAAACGGAGTAAGGCTGTCACCCCCTAATGGGTTTTTTTCACCTTCTGGCCAGCGTAATTGCACACGCAGTAATACTTGCAGCTGCGTATTTTGCAGCTGCGCTTGTTGGTTTAACCAACCTACTTGATTGAGGCTTTCGGCAACAAAAATACGCACGCCGCGCTCAATAAAGTGTTTAATTTGTTTAGGGCTCTTTGCAGGCCCTGTGTTGAGCACGCGCTGTGAACTAATACCTTGTGCAAGGACTTGTTCAAGCTCACCTTTACTTGCTACGTCAAAGTTAAATCCGGCGCTGTCTAGGCATTGAATAACCTTAGAAAGCGGATTGGCTTTTACCGCATACCAAAGCTTTACATCGGTTTGCGCAACTAAACGGGTAAGGTGTGCGTTTAGTTTGTCTAAGTCGTAAACAAAAAAAGGTGTATCAAGTTGCTGAGTAAGTGTATTTACGGCGGCCTTGATAGGCGTGCTCAAAAAGCTCATTATCGTAAAACCTCTTCTAGCAATAACGATGCATCGCTTTGCTCGTCGCGGTATTTAACAATGAGTGCACACGACATGCTTAGGCCTTGCTCACGAGCCCATTCGCTAGACGCTGGGCGAGAGCCTGGTATTACAATAGCGTACTCTGGGATTGGTTCGCCTTTATCTAGCTGGCGCTCGTTAACACAGTCGTAAACCGGAATAGTGGCAGATAAACGCACGCCTGGTGCAAGTACAGCGCCTTTTTTAACCACTACGCCTTCAACAATGACACAACCTGCGCCAATAAAGGCATCGTCTTCAACCACGACTGGGCTTGCCCCAATTGGCTCAAGTACACCACCAAGTTGAACAGCCGCGCTTAAATGTACATTTTTACCAACTTGTGCACATGAACCCACTAATGCGTGGCTATCAACCATAGTGCCTTCGTCGATGTATGCGCCAATATTTACGTACGCTGGTGGCATAATAATAGTGCCTTTAGCTACGTAGGCACCGCGGCGAACACTGGTGCCACCTGGTACCATACGCACGCCATCTTCAGTGCTAAATTCTTGCGGTGCAAGGTTGTGCTTATCAACAAACCCGCCTGCAAACTCGGTGTTAGTGCCATTTTTAAAGGCTTCTAAAATGCCTTGTTTTACTTCTACGTTAGCTTCCCATTGGCCGCTTTCGTTTTGTGATGCTGCGCGTACTGCGCCCGATTCTAAATTATTTAGTAGTTCTAACCAGCTCATTATAAAAACCTGTGTTTAATGCCAAGATAAAATGGTGTCGTTTGCAGTGGTAATGCAATCGGTTTGCGTTAACTCAAGATGCGTTAAAGGTGGACGCAACAGTGGGCTATTTAAACGCCCTTGCTGGTGCATTAGCACTTTAACGGGAATAGGGTTTGCTACAGCAAATAGGCTATTGATAGCCCGAGTCCACTGAGCAAATAAATTGGGGTGTTGACCGCTTAGGCTGCGCTTTACAAATTCGTGTGTTTGCAAAGGCCATGCATTGGCCGCAACCGAAACTAAGCCTTTTGCACCTGCTTGGGCAAAGTAGGGCATAAGTGCATCGTCGCCACTGTATAGCGCTAAATTAGGCGCGGCTTGTCGGTATGCTTCAAATTGGGTGATGTTGCCACTGGCTTCTTTTAAAGCCCACAGTTTTGGGTGCGCTTTTAAGTTTTCAATGGTTTCGATAGGAATGCTTACACCGCTGCGCCCAGGTACGTTGTACAACATACACGGATGCACGCTTTCGTTTAATAAGCTTTCGTACCAATGTGTTTGACCTACAGCCCCTGGTTTTGCATAAAGAGGCGAGCCTAATAAGTAGCTGTGAATAGGTAATTGGTTACAGTAGCTAACCCATTCTTTTTGTTGGGCCAAATTACTACCACCAACAGCAACCATAAGCGGTACACTGGGTTTTAATTGGCACACGTGCTCAACAATGCCTTGCTGCTCTTTAAGCGTAAGGGCTAAGCCTTCACCTGTGCTACCGAGCAGTAAAATACCGTTGTGTGCCGCTTCTTGTTCGCTAACAAGTGTTGTGAGCGTGTCGTAGTCAACATTACCTTGTTGATCAAACGGCGTAACAAGCGCTGTCCACAGTGCGTAGTCGTCTAAATTGAAGTTGTGAATCATCTCTTACGAACCTATAAGGTGTTCGAGATATTAAGGAGGCTGTATGATGTGAGCCGCATTAACGTCGTTCGAACAGTATTCGAAGAGCGAATGGGCTTAAAATAATAGGGCGCACGGCCTTATTATTTAAGACCAGAAGCTCTCCACCAAACTAATAAGCTGCTCTAAAACAGCTATTGGTGACAGTCGCTAGGATTCAACCTAGTCGCCCGAAGTAATTGCTTCGCAAAAGCGTTTACCTCTCGGCGGTATTCCCCTCACATATGCTCACTGGAGTTTGCGCTCCTAACATACGCTACCTGAATAACGCACCTCTTCTAGCCCTTTGTATTTTGTTTAACCGCAAAAGGTTTAACAAAATACAATTTAAATAGGGTAATTGCGGCGATTAAAACATTTTAGCCGTCTAGGTGTCAAGTTGCAGGATACAGATTAGTTCATCGAAAATGCGGGTGGTTACGTATTGGCTGCTTTTCTCGTAAACTAACCCTATGAGCAGTGATGAGGTATTTAATAAGTATGGAAAAATTTAGCGATATTTATAAGCGAGCAATAGAGCGAAAAGGTTCTGAAAAAATGCTTAAGTTATTACTCGCAAAACCCTTATCTAAAAAAGCATTAAGCGCATTAAGTGACGACGACTGGCTTGAAGAGTTTACCCGTAAAGTATTTCAAAGCGGGTTTTACTGGTCGGTAATAAACAGTAAATGGCCAGGTTTTAGAGAGGTTTTTTGGCAGTTTAGTGTTGATAAATTACTTATGATGCCGCCCGATATGCTCGAGCAAAAAGCAACTGATGAGCGTATTATTCGTAATTATAAAAAGGTAAAAACAATTCCTGAAAATGCCTACATGATCCACGAAATAGCTCAGCAACATGGCAGTTTTAGCAAGTTTGTAGCTAACTGGCCAAGCGATGACATTATTGGCTTATGGGCATATTTAAAAAAACACGGCGCCCGTTTGGGCGGCAATACAGGCCCGTATGCCTTAAGAGCGCTTGGTAAAGATACTTTTTTACTTTCGCGAGATGTGGAAAGCTATCTAAGAGCGCACAAAATTATCGATGGCGGCCTGCAAACTAAAAAATCACTCACTGCCGCACAGGCGTTTTTTAACGAAATGCAAAAGCAAAGTGGTTTGAGCCTGCAAGAACTTAGCTTAATTGTGGCTTACAGCGTGGGCGACAATCGCGTAGGCATAAGCCAACAAACAGAGGATTAACTATGAAACTAGTGCCAAGATACACAGACATAGCAGATAACTTCGCAATAGAGGACAGTCCTTCAAGCGTTGCTGCCCCGCAATTGCTGCTGTGGAACGAAGCGTTAGCACAGCAGTTTAATATAGATGTTGAGCCAGCGCTGCGCGCCAGTACTTTTGCTGGTAACGAGCCACAACCGGTAAATGCTGTAGCGCTTGGCTATTCTGGGCATCAGTTTGGGCACTTTTCGCCGCGCTTGGGTGATGGGCGAGCGCACTTACTGGGTGCTATCAGCGATGATAAAAATCAGCTGTGGGATATTCAGTTAAAAGGCTCAGGCGCCACGCCTTTTTCAAGAGGAGGCGATGGGCGATGTGCACTAGGCCCCGCTATTCGCGAGTATATTATGAGCGAAGCTATGCATGGCTTAGGGATTAAAACCACGCGGTGTTTGGCTGTTGTCGGCACAGGCGAAGCTGTTTATCGTAATCCGCCGCAACCTGGCGCAATTGTTACCCGCTTAGCAAGTAGCCATATTCGCGTTGGCTCGTTTCAGTATTTAGCAACTCAAGGTGATGTAGAGGGATTAAAAAAATTAGCTGATGTAGCCATTGAACGCCATTACCCAAGTATTCAATCAACAGGGGCTCAGCGCTATTTAGACTTTTTAGCAGCCGTTATAAATAGTCAGCTAGCGCTGGTTATTAGCTGGATGCGAGTAGGCTTTATTCATGGCGTTATGAATACTGATAATACCTTGATAAGCGGCGAAACTATCGACTACGGCCCGTGTGCAATGATGAATACCTTTGATTTTGATACCGTGTTTAGCTCAATTGATAAGCAAGGTCGCTATGCCTATGGTAATCAGCCAAATATTGTAAGTTGGAACTGTGCGCGTTTAGCCGAGAGCCTAATACCGCTTATACATGAAGATGACGAACAAGCTGTAAGTTTAATGACGCCGCTAATTAATCAGTTTTCTACGTTATTTAACGAGCAATATAATCAAATGTGGGCACAAAAATTAGGCTTAGCAGGTTATAACGAAGACGATGTAGAGCTTGTAAGTAAGTTATTATTGTTATTTCAAGAGCATAAGCTCGATTACACCAATACCTTTGATGCCCTAACCGAGTCACTAAAGGGTGGCAAAGTGCCAGATGAGTTAACGCAATGGGCCCAGTTGTGGCAAAAAAGATGTGATGAAAACAGCTATAACCTAATGAGAGCGGCTAACCCAAGGGTTATACCGCGTAATCACATCGTCGAAGAAATCCTTGCGCAATATAATCAACACGGCGAGAGCGAGCTGCTAAGCGACTTCTTAGCGGTGATGGGTAACCCATATGATAAAACAGCTAACTTAGCCCGCTTTCAAAAGACAGGTAAAGATGACAAGGGCTATCAAACTTTTTGCGGTACTTAAGTATTGTAATTAATTGTAAGTTTTTGATTATAAATAGTCATTTTTAAATGATTCAGTGTCCAATGATTGAGCAGTTATATACTCGGTGGTATTGTTCGCATTCATAAAAAGTGACTATTTGTAAATTACCATAATTTATTAATTGCCGATTAGGTAAAAATTTTCACTTAACCTACAATTGGTGGTTGGAATGTCTGTATATCGTTGAAAAAATTTATAATCTTTATTTTTTCGTTAAGTATCGATTAACAAAAGCTCAGGTAGTGTGTACAAAACTGGTTGAGCTAGCATTGATTAGCTACAATTTTCTAAGTTGTTAAAATGGGAAGAAAACAATGAAATTAAAATCACTTACAATTGCAATTGCGTTAGCTGCAACTAGCGCGTCTACATTCGCTGCCGATAAAGAAGAAGGCCTTTATCTTGGTGTTTTCGGTGACTACTATGATGCGTCATGGAAAAACATGCGCGCACAAACTGGCCTTGATGTAAACGAGTCAACTGGTTGGGGTGTAGAAGCAGGTTACCGTTTCAGCGATTACTGGAGCGCACGCCTTGAGTATGCAGATATGGACTTTAACGCGTTCGATAAAGTAGCGGGTAATCGTAATAATATCGATGGCGAGCGTTACGGTATTGATGCGCTTTACCACCTTGACGGCGGCCCTTTCTACGGTCTATTCGGTATTAAAGAAATGGACGTAGTAGATGACAACACATTCTTAAACGCAGGTGTTGGTTACCAACACTTTATTACTGATGGCTTTTTCGTAAACGCTGAAACTGCGGTATACCAAGGTCTTGATAAAGGTTACACAGATGTAGGTGCTAAAATTGGTATTAACTACTTATTTGGCCAAAACTCTATGCCTGCACAGCCTGTAGAACCAGCGCCTACAGCAGTAGTAGAAGTACCTGTAGAACCTAAAGACAGCGACAACGACAACATCCTAGATAAAGATGATAAATGTCCTAACACGCCAATGACAGACGCTGTTGATGGCGATGGCTGTACTTTATACGAAGACCGTGAAGTAACAACAAGCTTATTAGTTACTTTCCCACATGATTCTGCACAAGTTGGTCAACGTTACTTTGACGACATTGCATCAGTATCTGAGTTCTTAAAAGAGCACGAAGATACAACTGTACTACTTGAAGGCCACGCGTCAGCTGTAGGTAACGCAAACTACAACAAGATGCTTTCTAAAAAGCGTGCTGATGATGTAGCACAAGAGCTAATTAAAGATGGCATTGCTGAAGATCGCATTACAACTGTTGGCCTAGGTGAAGAACGTCTTAAAAACACAGCTAACACGAAAGAAGCTCACGCTGAAAACCGTCGTGTAGAAGCACATGTAAAATCTATTGAACGTGTAAAAGTTAAGCGTTAATAGTTACTTACTTTATTTTAAAAACCCAGCCTAGTGCTGGGTTTTTTTATGCCTTTAAAACAGCATATACAGTATTAACCTGATTAAACAAGAATGATTATTACTTAACAAACATTCACGAAAATAGAATTTACGCTTACCACTATTCATAATATTTATAGTCGGTATAATCAGTTGCTTAGCTGGATGGATTTTCATCTATACATAAAAGCTTTATAATCCCGCGTTAGAATACTATAAGTATTGGGTTACTTTTTTTGCGCATGAGGCGCTACCGAATACTTTCACGTCACCAAGAGGGCAATATTGTGCTACAAGAATATCGTAAACACGTAGAAGAACGTGCCGCGTTAGGTATCGTACCAGCGCCATTAGATGCTCAGCAAACGGCTGATCTTATTGAACTAATTAAAAACCCACCAGCGGGTGAAGAAGAGTTCATCTTAGATTTACTAATCAACCGCGTACCACCAGGCGTTGATGATGCAGCATACATCAAAGCAGGCTTTTTAGCGGCAGTTGCTAAAGGCGAAGCACAATCTCCATTAGTATCTAAAGAAAAAGCAGCAGAATTATTAGGTACAATGTTAGGTGGTTACAACATCGCCCCAATGATTGAGCTACTTGATGACGAAACACTTGCGCCTATCGCTGTAAAAGGTCTATCAAACACATTATTAATGTTTGATGCATTTTACGACGTAGAAGAAAAAGCAAAAGCAGGTAACGAGCACGCTAAAAAGATTATTCAATCTTGGGCAGACGCTGAATGGTTTACTAACAAGCCAGCTGTTGCTGAAAAAATCTCTGTTACTGTATTTAAAGTAACCGGCGAGACAAACACTGATGATTTATCACCAGCACCAGATGCATGGTCACGTCCAGATATCCCACTTCATGCTTTAGCAATGCTAAAAAATGAACGCGACGGTATCACTCCTGACAAAGCGGGTGAAGTAGGTCCAATCACTAAACTTGAAGAATTAAAAACACAAGGTTTACCACTTGCATACGTAGGTGACGTTGTAGGTACTGGTTCTTCTCGTAAATCTGCAACTAACTCTGTGCTTTGGTTTATGGGTGATGATATCCCATACGTACCTAATAAGCGCGTTGGTGGTGTATGTTTAGGTAACAAAATTGCGCCTATCTTCTTCAACACAATGGAAGATTCAGGTGCGTTACCAATCGAGTTAAATGTTGATGAGTTCAACATGGGTGATCAAATTGATATTTACCCATACGAAGGTGTAGTTAAGCGCCACGGTACTGATGACGTTATCTCTACTTTTGAACTTAAATCAGACGTAATTTTAGATGAAGTACGTGCCGGCGGCCGTATTCCTCTAATCATTGGTCGTGGTTTAACAGACAAAGCACGTACCTCTTTAGGTTTAGGTGCTACTGACGTATTTAAAGTACCAGCAGTCACTGAAGTGTCTGATAAAGGCTTTACACTAGCGCAAAAAATGGTTGGTAAAGCATGTAACGTAGCAGGTATTCGCCCAGGCCAATACTGTGAGCCTAAAATGACCACTGTAGGTTCGCAAGATACTACAGGTCCTATGACACGTGATGAGCTTAAAGACTTAGCATGTTTAGGTTTCTCTGCAGATTTAACAATGCAGTCATTCTGTCATACCTCTGCTTACCCTAAACCAATTGACGTAAACACTCACCATACGCTTCCTGATTTCATCATGAACCGTGGCGGTGTTTCACTTCGCCCAGGTGATGGTGTAATTCACTCTTGGTTAAACCGTATGTTATTACCAGATACTGTAGGTACTGGTGGTGATTCACATACACGTTTCCCATTAGGTATTTCGTTCCCAGCGGGTTCAGGTGCAGTAGCGTTCGCAGCAGCAACAGGTGTTATGCCACTTGATATGCCTGAGTCTATTTTGGTTCGCTTTAAAGGTGAAATGCAACCAGGTATCACTTTACGTGACCTAGTACACGCAATCCCTTACTACGGTATTAAGCAAGGCTTATTAACAGTAGAGAAAAAAGGTAAAATCAACGAATTCTCTGGTCGCGTACTAGAAATTGAAGGTGTTGAGCACTTAACTGTTGAGCAAGCGTTTGAATTATCAGATGCATCAGCAGAGCGTTCAGCAGCAGGTTGTACTGTTAAGCTTTCTAAAGAGTCTATCAGCGAATACCTTGAGTCTAACATTGTTATGCTTAAGTGGATGATCTCTGAAGGTTACGGCGATGTACGTACAATCGAACGTCGTATTAATGCAATGCAAGAATGGTTAGCTAACCCAGAACTTATGGAAGCTGATGCTGATGCAGAGTACAAGCACGTTGTAGAAATCGACCTAGCAGAAATTAAAGAGCCAATCCTTTGTGCTCCAAATGACCCAGATGACGCGCGTTTACTTTCTGATGTTACTGGCGAGAAAATTGATGAAGTATTCATCGGTTCTTGTATGACTAACATTGGTCACTTCCGTGCTGCGGGTAAATTACTAGATGGCTTTACTGGTCGTATCCCAACTCAACTTTGGGTAGCTCCACCAACTAAGATGGATAAAGACCAACTAACTGACGAAGGTTACTACGGTATTTTTGGTCGTGTTGGTGCACGTATCGAAACGCCAGGGTGTTCACTGTGTATGGGTAACCAAGCACGTGTTGCTGATAAAGCAACGGTTGTTTCTACCTCAACACGTAACTTCCCTAACCGTTTAGGTACAGGCGCAAATGTATTCTTAGCATCAGCTGAGCTTGCTGCAATAGCGGCAATTTTAGGTAAATTACCTACACCAGCTGAGTACCAAGAATACGCAGAGAAAATCAATGCAACGGCTGCAGATACATACCGTTACTTGAACTTCCACCGTATGCCTCAGTACACTAAAAAAGCAGACAACGTAATTATTCAGCAAGCTGTATAATCTAAACCTGTTTTTAAAAAAACCCGCTTAGGCGGGTTTTTTATTGGTTAAAATAAAATTGAATATTTCATGCTGTAATAAGTTTTAATTGAATTAAATATAACCATTACCCACTTTTTATATAAATAATAAAGCAAATATTCCTTTCTACATGCATTAAAATCTCTTTCAATATTCTCATTATTTTAAGCGAGATTTTATGACTGCATTAAACAACCAGAATTTACTGCAACTTCGTTTTATTAACCAAGCAAATATTGATTTGGTTAAGCCTTCTTTTGATAACCTACCTGCTAATCCGTATGCAGATGGTGAATTTCGTAAGCGTCGTTACTCGGTAATTAAATTTCAAAATGGTGAGCTAAAACTACAAGCTGCCAAAGCGTTTGTTCAAGACGATTCCATTAATACCTTTCAGGGTAATGTTGAGCGTACTTATGAAAACTTAGAGCAAAGCTTACTTGAGTCAGAAGGTATGAAAAGCATTGTAAGTGAGTTTTGTGAGCTTACCGGCATTGATGAAGACCGTGATATTGAAATTCACCAATTTAGAATGCTTGCCATTGATAGCGATACGCCGGCAGCACCTGAAGGTGTGCATCAAGATGGGTTTGACCATGTTTGTGTATGTGGTGTTTCTCACGAAAACTTAGAAGGCGGCGAGCTGCTTGTATACGAAAACAAGCAAGCTGAACCGTGTTTTAAAATGGAAATTAAAGACGGAATGTTTGCACTAATAAACGACCGTCAAGTTTGGCACAATGCAACGCCAATGAACAAAGTAGATACAAGCAAGCCAGGTTACCTGGATTGTTTTGTACTTACCTCTTAAGGAATGCTCATGAACATAGCGCAACTACGTGAGCAGTTTCCTGCATTAATACAAACCGTTGATGGTAAATCGCCAATATTTTTAGATGGCCCAGGTGGCTCTCAAGTGCCGCAGTCTGTACTAAATGCAATGACTGCTTATTTAGGGCACTACAACTCAAACTTAGGCGGTGCGTTTTTTTCAAGTGATAAAACCGTTGAGTTAATGGCAAATGCGCGCCAAGCAGCAGCCGATTTACTTAATGCGCCAAGTGCACAAAATATAGTGTTTGGCCCTAACATGACCAGCCTTACCTTTAGCTTTAGCCGTGCTATTTCACGCATTTGGCAAGCCGGTGATGAGATTATTGTGACTAACGCTGATCACTTCTCAAATGTATCGTCATGGCAGCAAGCAGCGCAAGATAAAGGCGCTAAAGTTCAAACCGCTTTAATTAACGAGGCTGATTGCAGCTTAGATATGGCGCAGTTTGAAAGCTTATTAAACAGCAATACTAAACTGGTTGCGGTAACTTACGCTTCAAATACTACGGGTTCTATTAACGATATTAAACGTATTATAGAGCTTGCCCATGCTGTAGGCGCATTAGTGTACGTTGATGCCGTGCATTATGCACCGCACGAGCTTGTTGATGTTCAGGCCCTTGATTGCGACTTTTTGGCCTGTTCTGCATATAAGTTTTTTGGTCCTCACTTAGGCATGGTGTACGGTAAAACACAGCATCTTGAAGGTTTTACGCCTTACAAAGTAGAACCAGCTAAAGATGTAGCACCAGGTCGATGGGAAACAGGCACGCAAAGCTTCGAAGCCTTAGCAGGTTTTATTGCCGCTGTTGATTACATTGCTGCAATTAGCGGGCTTGATGAAGGCCACACGCGCCGCGAAAAGTTAAGCGTGGCTTTTGCTAAAACAAAGCAGCACGAAATGGCGCTTAGTGAGTACTTTTTAACGCGTTTAGTTAATTACCCGCGCATTAAGCTATTTGGTATTGATGACCTTGAGCGCTTAAACGAGCGTACGCCTACATTTGCTTTAACCTTTGAAGGGCTAGAGCCGCGTGAGGTGTCTGAGTTTTTAGGCAAACAGCATATTTGTGTATGGGATGGTAATTTTTATGCACAAGGCTTATGTGAGCAGTTAGGCGTACTTGATAAAGGCGGTGTAGTGCGCATTGGTTGTATGCATTACAACACCACCGAAGAGCTAGATAAGTTATTTGATTTGTTTGATCAACTTCTTTGAAACTGACAGTTTATACCAATCCGCATAATTAAGTATTATCGCGGATTGGTATGAATACAAATCTGCGCTTTTAAATGACTCTTTTTAAAGCTCAAATGCTTAAAGTAGTCAGCGGTTAGTTAGTTTTTGCCCGCTGACTGTTTTAGCTTTTAGGTGTGCCGTATATGTGCTCTGCGCGATTAAATAGCACCCATGAAGTTAAAATATATTTATCGTTCGATACCGGCTTATTACCTCGATGGGTATGCGTAAAGTAGCCAGGGGCAATGACCATAGTGCCTTTTTTAGGCGCAATTTTACGTTTTTGATAATAAAACTCTGTTTCGCCACCTTCCTCTACATCGTTTAAATAAAACATAAATAATAATACACGGTGCAGTGCTTCATTGTGTTGTAGCTGTGGATACACTTCACTATGCCAGTAAGGGTAGCCGCCTTTATTTACCTCGTACTTTTGCGCCTGAATGTTCCCAAGTCTAAATATTTGCTGCACCAACACAGAGAGCTGCGGTTTGCCTACTTCGTCAAAGTTATCCTGTGTTAAATCCACCACATCCCCCGTTTTTGGGTGATAAACTTTTAAGCCAAATGCGCCAATTAGCATAAAAAAGTGTGCTTCTACATAGTTAAAAACATGCTGTGCAGTGGTTTGCTGAATATGCTTTAATTGTTGGGCGTATTCTGGGTAACTGTTTAATTGCAGGTCGTGGCTGTCTTTCTTTTTTAAGTCCACACCACCAGAGGTTACACCTTGTTTTACATGCGGGCTGTTAGAGAATGTGGTAATAAAGTTATCGCAAAAATCATCGCTTAACGCGTTATCAATAACGTGGATAAAGTCCGTCATGATTTACCTTTTTATTTAGTTATTATTTGGATTTTTATGTTTATTGAAAAAGTGATGCCGCGCTTTAGCGAAACAGATGCACTCGGACACATCAACAATACCGTACTACCTGTATGGTTTGAAGCCGCACGCGTCCCTATTTTTAAATTTTTTACCCCTGATCTTAACCCACACGACTGGAAACTGATCATCGCTAAAATAGAAGCATCGTTTGTAGGGGAATTATTTTATGCTCACGAAGTGACGATTAAAACAGCTGTTGAGCATGTAGGAAATAGCTCTTTTACCATTAAGCAAGAGGCGTGGCAGCAAGGTAAATGCTGTGTTGTGGGTAAAACTGTATTAGTGCGTTATAACTTTAAAAACAAAGCTAAACAAAATTTAAGCGAAACAGAAGTCGCAGCACTCAGCGATCACCTAGTTTAACTAGGTGCATTTGATCCACGCAACGAGGAGCGGTGATGTAAACTACAAGCGACAGCTGTGAATTTTTATAGCGTTATTTTAACGCATTTTGATTGAGTTACGCTTCTCACTTATATACTATTTATATTATATATTGTTGCACCGCTATGACAGGTACTGTTGAGCTGGTAGTTTATGGAGAATGAATGTGGCATCTACAACTGGCAATAAATCTTTAGAGGTAATAACGCTTAGCGATGGTAAAAGCTTAACTGCAGAAATATTGCCATTTGGCGCTATTATCAAAAGCATAAAGTTTAATAACCAAGAGATGACACTGTGCGTTAACGAACCTGCTTATTATTTAGAAAACCCATTTTATTTAGGGGCAACAGTCGGGCGCTACGCAAATCGTATTGAAAACGGACGTTTTGTATTATCAGGCACAGAGTACCAACTTAAAGCAAATAATGGCCCAAATAGCTTACACGGCGGCGAAAAAGGCTTCAATAAAGTACTGTGGCAAGTCACTAAACAAAGCAATAATGAAGTGGAGCTCTATTACTGCTCGGCAGATGGAGAAGAAGGCTTTCCTGGCCAATTACAAGTTTGGCAAACAATTACTGCACGCAATGGCGAGCTAATCCTCAGTTACAAAGCCATTACTGATAAAGAAACCCTCGTTAACTTTACCAACCACTGCTATTTTAATCTTGAAGGCAGTGAGAGCATTAATAATCACCTGCTGCAAATAAATACCGCAACGTATTTACCTATCGATAGTAACAGTATACCGCTTGCCCATCATGAAGATGGCTCGGGCAGCTGCTTTGATTTTACTCACCCTAAGCCCATTGGCGATGCACTTTGCGCACAGCATGCACAGCTTGATGCCGGTAGTGGCTTTGATCATTGCTATATTTTTAGTGATGACAATCGTTTAAAAACAATGGCTACATTAACCTCGCCACACACGGGCGTTAATTTAACCCTTAAAAGTACCCAACCTGGTATGCAGCTTTATACGGCAAATTTTGTAGGTTCTCCTTTTAAAGCACGCCAAGCAGTGTGTTTAGAAGCTCAAAACTGGCCCAATGCAGCAAATAGAAGCGATTATCCAAAAGCTAATTTATTGCCGGATGAAGAATATAATCAGCAAATAATTTTTGCGTTTTCGCAATAACGTACTAATTCCACTGTTAAATTAAAGAAAACAAAAAGAAAAATACACGTAACAAAAAGATAGCCATAATTAAGGAAAAGGTTGCACTTTTGCTCAATTTAAAGTATTTATATTATAAATAGTATTTGAAGCTATACACACCACACAACGACAAAATGACTACACACAATCAGGAGTTTTTAAAAAATGATAATTAACAATAAGTTATCGTTCAACAAGAAAACCGCACTCAGTATTGCTATTACAGGCATATTGGCAAGCGGCCACGTTGCAGCTCAAGGCGCTGAAGGCGACACACCGACAGTAGTAGATAAAGATGTTGAGGTTATCGCAGTAACGGGTATTCGCAGCAGCTTACGTTCATCAATGTTAGATAAAAAAGCATCTAATGTTGTAACCGATGGGATTAAAGCAGAAGATCTTGGTAAATTTCCTGATTTAAACGTAGCAGAGTCTCTGCAACGTATCACAGGTGTAGCCATTGACCGTAGTGGCGGTGAAGGGCAAGCAGTAACAATTCGTGGTTTTGGCCCACAATTTAACACGGTACTTGTAAATGGTCGTCAAATTGCGACTGACAGTGCAGGGCGTGAATTTAATTTTGATGTATTAGCGGCAGACCAAATCACCGGCGCTGATATTTATAAAAGTAACAGTGCAACGCTTCAAGAAGGCGGCATTGGTGGTACGGTTAACGTAACCACAGCTCGTCCATTCGATTTTGGTGGCTTACATGTGATTGGTTCAGTAAAAGGTATGTACGAAAGCCTTTCTGAAGAAGTATCGCCATCGGCTTCATTTTTAGTAAGTAATACGTTTAACGACGACAAGCTCGGTGTGCTTTTTGCCATCACTAACCAACAACGTAAGCTGCAAAATAACCAAATTTTAACGGCTGGTTGGCGCGGTGGACAAACTATTTCAAATCCACAAGACGGCGTATTGTACGACAATGCATACATCCCACGTAACTGGGACCAAGTTGTAGATGAGCAAGACCGTGAACGTACTAATGCAAGCTTAGTATTACAATATGCACCGTCTGACGATATTACTATTACCGTAGATGGTTTAATTTCTAAATTTGAAGTGGACTCATCAGTACGCGATTTAGCTTCTTGGTTTGAACCAGACCGCGTAGGTAGCGCAACAATCGATCCAGAAACGGGTACCTTGCTTACCTTTACGCAAGAAGTAGGTTTAGGTAACGCCAGTGGCAACCCTGCAACCGACTTTGTATCACACACACGTAACTCGCGTGATGTAACTAACAAAGCATTTGGTGTTAACGTTGACTGGCAAGTAAACGAGTCATTAAAAGCAAAATTTGACGTATCTCGCTCAACAGCTGAAAACGACCGTGCTGGTAATGACCGCTTTAACGTAGTGGGTATTATTAACAGCTACAGCTTTGATGGCACCGGTAGCGTTCCTACCGTACAGCATGATGGTTTTGAAAATGGCTCGCTGCCAGATGCAAGCCTTGCGCGTCTTCACTACAACGAAATTGGTAACCAGTTTACTGATGAAGATGAAATTACCGAAATCAAAGCCGATTTTGAATATGTACCAGATAAAGGCCCAGTTGATCGCATTAACTTTGGTGCTTATCGTCAAGAACGTGAAAAATCAAGCTTCCAAATTTTTGGTAGCCAATGTCAATTTTGTGGTTACGGCACTGAAGCACCACTTGATGAAATTGATTTTGAAGCTTACTCAGCAAGTAACTACTTTCCAGGTTTAATCGATACATTTTATAGCTACGACGGCGACAAAATGCTTGATTACCTTGCTGACCAAGGTTTCCCTGTAGAGCCAACACTACAAAATAACCGTTACACAATTAACGAAGATATCACTAGCCTTTACATGGACTTTACCATTGGTTTTGACCTAGCTGATATGCCAGTTACGGTTAACATGGGCGCACGTTACTCAGAAACTGATATTGAAGTAGCGGCTGTACAAAGCTTTATCAGCGATGTTATTCCTACCTCTGATGCCACTTTATTCCAAAACGTATTTGGCCCGGCAACAGACATTCAAGAAGGGACGAGCTACTCAAACTTACTTCCTTCTTTTAACGTTAAGCTTGAACTGCAAGACAACATGATTTTACGCTTTGCAGCGTACGACAGTATTACTCGTCCTACTATGTCACAGTTATCACCTGCGACCACGTTTAACGAGCCTCGTCGTCAAAACTTAACAGCAAGTGGTGGTAACCCTGCACTTAAGCCGTTCCAATCTGAAAACTGGGATATCTCTTACGAGTGGTACTACAACGACGCTAACTTATTTAGCTTTGCCGTATTTAGTAAAGAAGTAGATGACTTTATTGTTACCCTAACCGGCGACGAAACATACGACATGACTGACCGTACAGGCCCTGATTTTGCGTGTACAACCTGTACTGACCAAAGCGATGCCGAACTTAACGGTAGCTCAGAAGTTTACACTGTAAGTCGCCCGCAAAATGGCGAGTCTGCAACGGTAACGGGTTACGAAATCGGTGTAACTCATATGTTTGAAAACGGCTTTGGTTTTATTGCTAATGCCACGGTAGTAGATAGCGATATTAGTGTTGATGGCGATACAAGCCAAACATTTGCGCTTGAAGGGTTAGGTGATTCACAAAACTTAGTGCTGTTTTACGAGCAAGATAACTGGCAGGCACGTGTTGCATTTAACAACCGTGAGGGCTTTTTACGCTTAGTTGATAACGGCTTTAACGGCGAACCAGTGAACGTAGAAACGTACGGTCAATGGGATATTAGTGCAAGCTACGATATCAACGAAAACTTCACTATTTTTGCCGAAGGCATCAACATTACTGAAGAAGAGCTAGTGCAAACGGGCCGTTTTGCTAATCAAATCTACTCTGTAGAAGATAATGGCTCACGTTACGCGTTTGGTATTCGCGGTACGTTTTAATTGATAGCAGAGGCAGCGATTGCCTCTTAGTTTTCATTGCAGTGCATTATAAGTACTGTTACTAATAAAGTTAGTAGCTAATTTGCACAAAATGAGACTAATTTAAACAAATGCCCGAAAGGGCATTTGTTGTCTAACCGGTTATCAATAAAGTACTCAAAGAGTAGTCCGTTATGAATAAAGCAATAAAAACAATCGCCGTAATTGGTGGCGGCACAGCAGGATGGCTGAGCGCTGCAATTATCGCTTCGTATCACCAAGGTAATAAGGGTGATGGCTTAAAAGTGATGTTGGTAGAATCATCTGATATTCCAACAATTGGTGTAGGTGAAGGTACCTGGCCCACTATGAAAAACACGCTTCAGCAAATTGGTTTGCGAGAAGTGGATGTATTTAAAGCCTGTAATGCCACCTTTAAACAAGGTGGTAAATTTGTAAACTGGACGCATGGCAACAACGATTTTTACTACCATCCCTTTACGGTACCGCTAGGCTACGGCCGTATAGATTTAGCCCCCTATTTAGATAATGTTGAAAACTTTGCTCAGCAAACTAATTTTCAGCACGATATTTGCGAAGCAAACCTAGCACCGAGAGGCATTGCGCAAGGCGAGTATCAAGCAAATTGTAATTACGCATACCATTTAGATGCCGGTGCCTTTGCTGAGCTATTAAAGCAACATTGTAAGAGCAAACTCGGCATTGAGCACATTATTGGCACCGTTGATCAGGTAAAGCTTGATGAAAGCGGAGCTATAGACACCCTTACCTTAACCGATCAAACCCGCACAATAAACGCTGATTTATTCATAGACTGCACGGGTTTTTCATCGCTGTTATTAGGCCAAGCCCTTAACGTGCCATTTAAAAAAATGGATCACGTATTATTTAACGACAGCGCCCTAGCTATGCAAGTCCCCTACGATGAAGGTGATAAGTCACTGGCCAGTCATACCATTGCCACCGCACAAAATGCTGGGTGGATTTGGGATATAGGCCTAACGCATCGCCGTGGTGTAGGGCATGTATATTCAAGCAAGTTTTTATCAGATGAAGAAGCCGAGCAAAACTTACGTAACTATTTAGGTGATGCCGCTAAAGGCTTAACTGCCCGAAAAATAAGTTTTGAGTCAGGCTATCGCGAAAAATTTTGGCACAAAAACTGTGTTGCAGTGGGAATGTCGGCAGGTTTTGTAGAGCCCCTTGAAGCAACTGCCATTATGCTGGTTGAAATCTCGTCTCGCTTTGTTGCAGAGCATATGCCAGCCGATACTCAAGTTATGCCCATTGTTGCAAAGCGCTTTAATGAGCAAATGGATTATCGCTGGCAGCGTATTATCGACTTTTTAAAACTACATTACATGCTAACTAAGCGCCCAGAGCCTTACTGGCAAGCGCACATACAACCGCAAAGCATTCCGCAAAGTTTACAAGAAGACTTACTGCTTTGGGGGACGCGTGGCCCTCTTATTCAAGATTTTCATGGCGCATTAGAGCTATTTCCTGCCGCCAGTTACCAGTATGTTTTATACGGTATGGGCTTTAAGCCCGACTTTACTAAGCAAGCGTATTTGTACTCAAACGATGCGCAAGCAAATCAAATAATTGAACGTAACAGCCAGCTTACACAGCAGATGTTGCAAACGTTGCCGCCTCACCGTGCTTATATTGAGCAGTGGCTTGCGGCTAACCCAGTTTAAGGATGTGTAACTATGGCTATTAGTGAACTATCAAATACTCAACACCAAGCAATAAAAATTAACCCTAATGCGGGTGTTGAATACGCAAAAACACAGCATTTAGTTAATCTACGTGCAAACGAAGTAGCAAAAGCGGCCTGCGATTTACCTATTTTTTTAGCGCGTAACGCACACAACGGCAGCTACACCATTTCGGGCTTAACCAGCTTTAGTGCTCAGCAAAGTTTATTTGTGAGTAACAATCAATGGCAAGCGCTGTACACGCCTGTGTGCATGCAAACCCAGCCGCTTTATTTACTCACTCGTGAGGCAAATAGCAGTGAGTACTTTATTGCTATTGATGAGCAAAGCTCAGCCGTTAATACCCAGCAAGGCGAGCCGTTATTTGATGCCAAAGGCAACCCAAGCCTGTATTTAAGTGCGCAGCAAAAGCTACTAGAAAGCGATTTAAAAAATGATTACCAAACGTACCAATTTACCCAAGAAATTGCCCGCTTAGGGCTTATTAAAAACATAGATATTGTTTTGCAGTTTGAACAAGGCGAGGCGCAAACTATTCAAGGTTTGAGCACTGTTGATGAAGATAAACTGCAAACTTTAGACAGCGATACCATTGCCAATTTACACAAACAAGGTTACCTGAGCGTGCTTAACAGCATGCTTATTTCGTTGTTTCAGTTAAATGCGTTAGTAAAGCGTCACAACCAGCATCCTGAACTTATGCCATTAAAGCAAATTAAGTTAGAACTAAGTCGAGATGCACACGCACTGTAAGGTGCAATTTATTAATTAGCCTTTACAGGTTAATACGTTCACATAGACAGACATTGCGTTTAACGCGCTGGAGACACACACATGTCAGACAACATTTTGCAGTTGGTGGTTTTTTTCTTTGTAACCGCTTTAATTGGTGGACTTACATATTGGAAGTGCCGAGGCCAAAACCGTAATAGTGGTGATAATCAAACAAAAGAGTATTTTTTAGCGGGCGGTGGCCTTACTTGGATGTTTGTAGCAGGCTCAATTACGCTCACAAATTTAAGTACTGACCAGCTGGTGGGCATGAATGGCAATCAAATGGCCTTGCTCGTGTGGTGGGAATTGGCGGCTATTTTAGGACTTATTATTTTAGCCAAAGTATTTATTCCTGTTTATTACAAGTACAACTGTACAACCACCACAGAGCTGTTAGAAAAACGCTACAACAACAAGCACATTCGCGCTGTTATTGGTGGCTTATTCTTTTTAGGTAATGCGCTAATTTACATGCCTGCGGTTATTTATTCTGGTGCGCTATTTATGCAGACCATGTTTAAGGTTGATATACCGCTAATGTACATAGCGACCGCATTTGCTTTAGTAGGCGCTATTTATGCATTTTTTGGTGGCTTACGTGCGGTTGCCGTATCCGATACCTACAATGGTTTATTAGTGTTAGGTATGGCAATACTGGTCGTATTTTTAGCGCTTAACGCGATTGATTACGACTTTAGCGGTATTCCACAAGAGCGCTTAACATTAATTGGTGATGCTGACTCGCCAATCCCTTGGCCTACGCTTTTAACCGGTATGATCTTTATTCAAATGTATTACTGGGGTACTAACCAAACCATTACCCAGCGTGCAATGGCTGCGCCAAACGTTAAAGAAGCGCAAAAAGGGATATTTGCAGCAGCGGGTATTCGCTTTTTAATTGTACCGGCGATTGTGGTGCTACCGGGTATTATTTCGTACAAACTGTATGGCGACATTGGCGATGCAGCTTATGGCCGAATTGTAGGTGATGTAATGCCTGCTTGGTTAACGGGTGTATTTGCCGCAGCAATGGCGGCGGCAGTGCTTTCTACTTATAACAGCTTATTAAACTCGGCTACGGCACTTTACGTGTGTGATATTCACGAAGCTTACTTTAATAAAGAGCCAAGTGTAGTAAAGCTAAGTGGCTATGTTACGTTGTTACTTACTAGCTTAACGCTTGTGCTTGTGCCAATTTATCAGCAAGCCGACAGCATTATTAACTTACTACAACAGTTAAACGGCTTATTAAGTATGCCTATATTCTCAATTTTTGTAGTGGGCTTATTGTTTAAAAATGTGGATGCGCGTGCAGGTATTGCCGCGGTAATTTTAGGCGTGGTTATGTATGGCATGCTGACGTTTGAAAATTCGCCGCTACATACTGAACTACACTATATTCACTTAATGCCAATTACACTTATTGTATGTGTAGCCTTTGCGTTAATCGTTAATAAAGTAGTGTTTGGTTTAAATGCACAGTGGGCAGGTAAAACACCTGCTATTGAAGATACGCCACCAGTGCACGCACCAAAATAACCAGCAATAAAAAGTTAAGTCACTTTTTATTAGCCAGTTAACACATTACTAAATCGGCCTAAGGTAACTTAGGCCGATTTTTGTTTATTCAATTAACCTACACTGTAGATAACACCTATGGGCAATAATACTTAATCATTTTGCGTGGCTAAACGTGTGACTACCAGCTGGGTTTTACAGGCTACCCCAGGCTAAAAGCCCACTAAATATAATATTGCACAAGGTGGTATTAAATTTTTTATCCGCTGTTTAAGTTAATGACTGGTATAGCCAGTAATAATATTGGCTAAATTACACCGTAAACACTATCTAAAAGTAATTTGTATGATATATACTATTATTCTAAAATCACTGACTGCAATTTGATGCAGTAAGCGGCGAGTAAGCACACATATAATGTACTCGCGTATTAAACTCATCTTCATTAAAGAGGACAGGAGAATCATGGCTGATATTAAACCATTCTTTCGATTAGACAGCGCAAACAGCACCGTTATTTTCGACTGCCAGAGCAAAACCCCAGCGTTACTTTATTTTGGTAAGCGCCTATCTGAGCAAACAACTGAAACAATGCTAACTCAGCTTGCGACTCGTCAGGAAGTAAAATGTGCCGTGGTTGAAGAAGCACCTATTTCTCTTTCTCCGCTATTAGGTGAAGGCTTTACAGGCGCGCCAGGGCTAGAGCTGTCAAACGACACCATAGCTTGGTCAGTTGGGCCTGCTCTTCAAGATGTTCGTCAGCCGACCCCTTCTAGCTTAGAGTTTGTAAGTGTTGATGAGCTGCGTGGTATTGAAGTAGTGCACAGCATCAGACTTGATAGCAACACCGATGTGCTAAGTGCGCATACCGTATTAACCAATTTAAGTGATGCACCGCTAAGCGTTAATTTTTGCGCCGCACCTACGTTCCAACTACCCGATAGCATGAACAAACTAGTGAGCTTTGAAGGACGTTGGTCTAACGAATTTCAACGCCAATCGGTTGATTTAGTATTAGGCAGCTTTGTACGCGAAAACCGCAAAGGTAAAACATCGCACGACGTATTCCCTGGCTTATTAGTTCATAGCGAAGGCGCAGGCGAGCAACAAGGCGAGTGTTATGGCTTTCATTTAGGTTGGAGCGGTAACAACAAGCTACGCGCTGAGCTATTACCAGAAGGGCGCCGTTATGTGCAAATGGGTGAGTTATTATTACCGGGCGAGCTAACCCTTGCTAAAGGCCAAACGTATCAAAGCCCAAGTATTTATGGCTCGTTTTCGAGCGATGGCTTTAGTGCACTGTCGCGTAATTTTCATCGTTTTGTTAAAGCTAACTTACTTAGCCAGGCGCAGCGCGAAAAAACACGCCCAGTGCATTACAACACGTGGGAAGGTATTTACTTCGATCACGATGTAGACACGCTAAAGCAGCTAGCCGATAAAGTAGCGCCATTAGGTATTGAGCGTTTTGTACTGGACGACGGTTGGTTTAAAGGTCGCCGTGGTGATTATGCTGGCCTAGGTGATTGGACAGTAGACTACGAAATTTACCCAGACGGCCTATCGCCAGTGATTGACCATGTAAACAGCTTAGGCATGGAGTTTGGTATTTGGTTTGAACCTGAAATGGTAAACCCAGATAGTGACTTATACCGCGCCCATCCTGATTGGGTATTAGGCTCAGAAAATAACGAGCAACTTAGCTTTAGAAACCAGCTAGTGCTTGATTTAACGCGGACTGAGGTTGTTGAATACCTATACAAAGCGATTGATGACATTTTAGTTGAATACCCAACAATTAAGTACATTAAATGGGATATGAACCGCGATATAAACCACGCGGGTAACTTCTCAGGCAAGCCTGCGGTGCATCAGCAAACACTGGCACTGTATCGCTTAATCGACCGTATTAAAGCGGCGCACCCTGGCCTTGAAATAGAAAGCTGTTCTTCAGGTGGTGCCCGTGTAGATTATGGTGTGCTTGCACACACAGACCGTGTATGGACGTCAGATTCTAACGATGCACTTGACCGTCTTGAAATTCAACGCGGCTGTTCGTTCTTCTTCCCATCGTCGGTTATGGGTGCACACGTAGGCCCTCGTGATTGTCATATCACAGGTCGTAATGTCAGTATTGAAATGCGTGCTGCGGTATCTATGTTTGGCCATATGGGTATAGAAATGGACCCACGTGAGCTGACCGATCACGAATACAATGCGCTTAAAGCGGCTATTTCGCTGCACAAAGAGCACCGTGAATTTATTCATGCTGCCGATTTGTACCGCCTCGATAGCGACGATTTATCAATTAACTTTGGTTTAATCGACGAGCAAAAATCAAAAGCGTTATTTGCGTATAACAGTGTACGCGAAACACCGCGCACTGCGCCTAATAAGCTTCGTTTTGTTGGTTTAGATGCAGATACGCAGTACACACTTAATTTGGTGTGGCCTGTTAAATTTGAAGAATACCGACCTTCGTCTATCGCCGCTGTTAACGGGCAAACTTTTACGGGTGAAGCGTTGATGGAATTTGGCCTACAAATGCCAATTTCATTCCCGCAAACATCGCTTATTTTTGAGCTTAACAAAGCTTAAAATATAGCAAGCAGTAAAAAGGGAGCTAATTAGCTCCCTTTTTTAATAATGTTTTTTAAGCCATTAGTCGAGTTTAGACTCAATCAGCTCAAGCGCTTCTTCTAAAATAGTTTCTACTGCTTTTTTAGCGCGCTCTGGATTGCGCGATTTAATCGTATCTAAAATATCAGCATGCTTTGCAACGTCGGCCCCTGGCACACCTTTAATGTGGTTGGTGTAACGAATACTTACGCGCAGCGCGGTGCTAATAAATTCAGTGAGCTGTACAAAAAAGCGGTTATTACTGGCTACTAAAATACTGGTATGAAAGGCAATATCGGCTTCAAGCGGATCGTCTAAGCCTTGGTCTGCATCGGCCATGCGGGCAAGTGCGTTGTCTATTTCAGCAAGTTGTTCGGCGCTGGCATTTTCAGCTGCTAGGGCAGCGGCTTGTGGCTCAAGTGCGACACGTACTTGTGTAAACTCTTTTAATAAAGAAAGCGACGGTTTACTGCTTAAAATCCAGCGCAGTACATCTGTGTCAAACATATTCCAGCTGCTTTCTGGCAGTACGCGGATCCCTTGCTTAGGGCGAGAAGATATTAAGCCCTTAGCAGAGAGCATTTTAACTGCTTCGCGTGTTGCACTGCGGCTCACATCGTATTTTACGCATAGGTCAGCTTCTGAGGGCAGGCCTTCGTTAACTGGGTAAACGCCACGCACAATTGCAAAGCCTAAATCATGGGTTAATTGTTGTGTTAAATTTTGACGAGGTTGGCTTTTCATTGAGCGTTATCCGAATGAGTTATTGCTTTATTATATATCATATATCATATTAATGTACGAAAGGATATGTTATAAACTTTGTTAAAGGCAAGTATTTTAACACAGCTGTAACAGTAATCCTCTTTAGCAAATAATTATAAATATTAAGAGGGGCAGTCTGTATTATGGAGAAACGCATTTGAATAATCACGCTCACTACCCCAGTATTTCTGGCAAAGTTGTTTTTATTACCGGGGGCGCTTCAGGCATTGGCCGTGCAATGGTAAAGGCGTTCGCCGCTCAAGCTGCCAAAATTGCCTTTATAGATATTAATAACGAGGCTGCCCAATCTCTTATAGCCTCACTGCCTAACGCCAAATTGTGGTTTAGACAGGTTGATGTAACCGACTCAAATGCTTTACAGCAATCTTTGGTAGATGCATGTGCTGAACTAGGCGCTATAAATGTACTGGTAAACAATGTAGCCAACGACCGCCGTCAAGCCAGTGAAGACGTTACAGTACAAGATTGGGATCAATGCCTACAAATTAATTTAAATCCGGCGTTTTTTGCCTCGCAAGTCGCTATGTCTTTTATGAAAAGCGAAGGCGCGGGGAGTATTATTAATTTTAGCTCTATCAATGCCATCATGGGGCAGCCACAAATGGCGGGTTACGTAACGGCAAAGGCCGGTTTAATCGGCATGACTAAAGCACTGGCGCGCGATTATGGTGAATTTGGTATTCGGGTGAATGCTATTTTGCCGGGTTGGGTTGCCACCGACCGCCAATTAGCCAGTTGGTTTACTGAGCAAGAGCAAGTGAAGTGGATGGAAGCCATGGCACTTAAAAAGTTAGTAACCCCTGAAGATGTAGCTAATTTGGCACTTTTTTTAGCTGCCGACGAAAGCAGTATGATCACCGGTCAAGGTATTAAAATTGACGGTGGGAGGCTCTAAGTTGCAGCACTTAAACCTTTTTATAGCCGTAGATTGGGGCACGAGTCATTTACGCGCCTATTTATGCGGCGTAAATACCACAGGGCAGTTAACTTTAATTGCTCAGCGCGACGGCCCAGGTGTGATTAGAGATAAACAAAACTTTGAACATACTTTAATTGGTGTCGTTGCACCATGGACCAGCGAATACGGCGTTTTACCTATTTATATGGCAGGGCAAATCACCTCAAGTATTGGCTGGAAAGAAACCCCTTATTTAGCGTGCCCCATAAACCCCGAAAGCCTGCTTAGTGGCGCAATTAATTTTGATTGTGCAGGTAACAAAGTCAGTGCTTTGCCTGGTACAAAATGCACATTACAAAACAATTTATTTGATGTAATGCGCGGCGAAGAGCTGCAAATTTTAGGTTTTTTAAAACAAAACCCGGCCTATCAGCAAGGCAACGTACTCATTTGTTTACCCGGTACCCATACTAAATGGGTGCTGTTAAAAGATGGTCAAATTATCTGTTTTAAAACCGCAATGACCGGCGAATTATACGACTTGCTATGTCATCAAAGTGTACTTATTCCTAACGACTGTGAAGCGGGGGAGTTTGATTGGCATGCATTTGAGCAAGGCTGTGAACTCACGTTAGGCAGTGACAGCGGTAATTTGGCGCACGGTATTTTTAGTGTCCGTACGCGCCAGCTTTCAAAAGAGTTAACACCAGTGCAAGCCAAGGCATACTTGTCGGGCGTGCTTATTGGTAGCGATGTACGCGCTGCACGCCATGCCAGTGAATGGCAATTGGTGAATAATTCTAAAGTAGTGGTTATTGGCACAGAGCAACTAAATACCTGCTTTACCCATGCGTTAAATTGCATTGGTGTGCAATGTTTAGAGTTTGACGTAAAAGAGGCTACGTTAAGTGGTTTTAACTACTTATTTAATAGTAATAAAACCAAGTAATATAAAAAAGCCCCCAATATTGCTTGTGCAATCATTGGGGGCTAGTTCTTAAATTAAGTAAGGGTTAAAGCGGCTGTTAAGCTGTTTTAGCCGCTTGGCTTTGCGTAATATAATGATTAAGCGTTGCGACTTGTGCTTCATTAAAGCGCAGTCCTAGTTTACTTCTGCGCCATAAAATATTGTAAGCGTTACCCGCCCATTCTTCATTTAGTAAGTAATCGACTTCTGCTGCAAATAAGCCATGACCAAAGTCTTGGCCTAAATCACTGAGCTGGGTTGCACTGCCTAAAATTAGTTTTGCACGAGTCCCGTAGGTACGTACAAAGCGTTTAAGAGTGATTTCTGGTAACCAACTATAAGCCGCTTTAAGCTCATTGGTCAGCGCTTCTACCGAGCTAAAATCGCCACCGGGTAAGGCGCTGTGTTTGGTCCACGCTTCACTCATTTGTGGGTAAAATTCTTCAAGCTTATTCACTGCAGCTTCGGCAAGTTTACGGTAGGTGGTAATTTTGCCACCAAACACACTTAACAGTGGTGTGTGTTTGCCTTCACTTGAAAGCTCTAACTTGTAATCACGCGTTACTTTTTGTGCATTCACTGATTCGTCATCAAGCAGTGGGCGCACACCCGAAAAGGTATGTACTATGTCTTCGCGTTTAATGTGGTTTTTAAAGTAGCTGTTAGTAATATCGATTAAGTAATCGATTTCTTCATCACTAATTTTTACATCTTGCGCTGCGCCTTTGTGTTCAACATCGGTGGTGCCTACTAGCGAGTAGTCATCTTCAAACGGTATAACAAACACAATGCGCTGATCTTTATTTTGTAAAATGTAGGCTTGTTTTTCATCGTGAATACGCGGCACCACAATATGGCTGCCTTTAACAAGGCGAATATTTTGTGGCGATTTTTCTATCAGTGCTTCGTCAAATAATTTTGCTACCCACGGGCCCGCTGCATTAACAATACCTTTGGCTTTAATAGTTTGTTGCGCCTTAGTTTGTTGTTGCTCAAGCGTTACCTGCCATTGGTTATCGATGCGTTTTGCACTTACGCACTTGGTTTGCGTAGCAATGGTCGCGCCTTTGTTTTGGGCAGCTAAGGCGTTTAAAATTACCAAACGTGAATCATCAACCCAGCCATCTGAGTATTCAAACCCTTTTGTAATTGAAGGTTCTAATACGCTGTTTTCACCAAATTTAATGCCACGCGAGCCAGCAAGTGTTTCGCGCTTAGCTAGGTTGTCGTACATAAATAAGCCAATACGGATCATCCATGCTGGGCGTAGGTGCGATTGGTGCGGTAGCCTAAAGGTAAGCGGCCACATAATATGCGGGGCATTTTTAAGCAGCACTTCGCGCTCAGCCAAGGCTTCTTTTACTAATCTAAATTCGTAATGTTCAAGGTAGCGTAAACCGCCGTGGATCAGCTTAGAACTATTTGAAGACGTTGCACTGGCAAGGTCTGATTGTTCACACAATAGAACTTTTAATCCTCTGCCTGCTGCATCAGCTGCTATTCCAGTGCCGTTTACACCGCCACCGACGACGAGTAAGTCGTATTCGTTATCTGCTAATTCCACCGAGCTAACCTTTTTATTTGTAATATAAATAAGACATATAGCATCATAAAGCTGTGGCTCTTATTTGACAATAGATAACCACGCTTTTTGCTTGTTAATTTTTAATCCTGATCTTTTTAAAACATACAGCGTACAACGCGCCATTTAAGCGCTGTTGCCGGTGTTTTGTAAGCCGCTAATTTTAATTAGCGGCTGGGCGTTTTACGCTTGTTTGCTATCGTCACTAGAGAGACAAACTTGCGCTACACAGTGCTGCCACTTTGCGTATAAATCGTTACGTTCGTCAGCGCTCATTGTTGGCTCAAAACGTCGGTCGCAGGTCCACATTTTTGCTAATTGCTCAGTTGACTCATACACACCGGTTTGTAAGCCTGCTAAGTATGCTACGCCTAAAGAGGTGGTTTCGGTCACTGTTGGGCGCTCTACCGTTGCGCCTAAAATGTTTGATAAAAAGGTCAGTACCCAGTTATTTTTAACCATACCGCCATCTACCCGTAACACGCTTGGGCGTAAGCCATCACGCTCCATTGCTTTTTGTAAGTCTTTGGTTTGATACCCAACCGATTGCAGCGCAGCAGCAACAATGGTGCTAATGCCCGAGTCGCGGGTTAAACCTAAAATAGCGCCCCGTGCATTTGGGTCCCAGTAGGGCGCGCCTAAACCTGTAAACGAAGGCACTAAAAATACCCCATGATCAAGCGGTACATCTTTTACTAACGATTCGCTCTCTCCGGCATGGCTTAATAGTTTTAAGCCTTCAACAATCCACTGCATCGTGGCGCCTGCCATAAAAATGCTGCCTTCAATGGCATATGTTGGTTTGCCATTTAGCCTGTAAGCCACCGTGGTTAGTAAGCGGTTTTCAGAGGTAAGTGCTTTTTCGCCGGTATTCAGCATTAAAAAACAGCCCGTACCGTAAGTACTTTTTGCCATACCTTGCTCAAAACATGCGTGGCCAACAAGGGCTGCTTGCTGATCGCCGGCAATACCACATACGCGTATTGGTGCGCCAAAAATCTCATCGCTGGTTGAGCCAAACTCGTCGGCTGAGTCCATCACTTGGGGCAGCATAGATTCAGGAATTTCGAATAAATCGAGTAGTTCTTGATCCCATTGCTGAGTATGAATATTAAATAACATAGTGCGTGATGCATTGGTGGCGTCGGTGCGGTGCTCTTTACCACCGGTTAACTGCCATAGTAAGTAGGTATCAACGGTACCAAACGCCAGTTCACCTGCAAGGGCTTGTTCGCGTGCGCCTTCAACGTTGTCTAAAATCCAGCGTACTTTAGTGGCCGAAAAATACGGGTCTAGCAGTAAGCCGGTTTTATCGCTTATGGTTTGGCAAAGCTCGTCAGTGCTTAGGCTTTCGCAGTAATCGCTGGTGCGGCGGTCTTGCCACACAATGGCGTTATAAATAGGTTTGCCGGTTTTTTTGTTCCACACTAAAGTGGTTTCACGTTGGTTGGTGATACCAATGGCAATAATTTCTTCAGGCTTAACGTTTTTATCTGCTAATACTTCGCGGCTGGTACTTAGCACGGTTTGCCAAATATCGTTAGGGTCGTGTTCTACCCAACCATTTTGCGGAAAATGCTGCGAAAATTCTTGTTGTGCTGAGCCAAAAACGTCTGCATCTTTTGTAAACAAGATGGCCCGAGAGCTTGTGGTTCCTTGATCAATTGAGAGTATGTATTTTGACATGATATTTGTGTTATTTATCTTATCTTATATATGACTAGATTGCCTTTAACTTACATTAATGGCAATGATTTTTTCTTAAAATAACCGTTTAAAAAATAAGCACGCTGTTTTTATTTGCTAACTCTTTTAAATAACAGGTGTTTTATAGCAGCATTATTTTAAGTGCGTATGCGGCTAAATATAAAAATAGCCGCCAAAGTTTGTGTTACTTGGTGCGCGGTTTAGCTTGTTGCCAATCCATACCAGTAGAAAAACGATTATCAAACCCATGCCATGCTGGCAGTGGCTTACCATTAACCACTGCTTGGTCGCCATTTTGTGGTAAGTCTAGGTATTCACATTGGCTGGTAATGCCTTTTACGTGGCAGTCCATCATAGCAAGTACAAAGTGTTTGTTGGTCTCGTTTAGGGTGCGCATTGACCACGATGGCTCGTAGTAATGGCCTATATCTAATTCGCTGCTACGTTTGGCAATAGCAGGAGCAGGGTGCGGCGCAATATTATGGCGCGCATTTTTGTAAGTAAGCAGGTACTTGTCGGGGCTGCCCGTTTGGTTATATAGGTTTTTAATGCCTTCATAACCGGATATATCATCTAAGCTACCCGCGACATAAAGCGAAGGCACTTTAATGTTTTGCATAGCACTGGCATTAAATAAGTTATGTTGCCCGCCCCAAGGCGCAAAGGCCACCATAGCTTTAATGCGTGTATCTACTTGTGGGTTTTTATATTGCCCACCTGCACAGCTATTGAGTAATTGCTGCACTTGTTTAATTTGTGCAGGGTCTTTCATACCGGTAAACATTGCAGTGGTTTGCTCGTTAAAGTCATAACAGCCACCAATTGTATTAACCGCGCCAAAACCACCCATAGAGTAACCAATTACGCCTGCGCTTTTGTTATCCACTTGCTTGCTGGCAAAGTTGTTTTGTTCGTTAAAGTAGTTAAGTACAAATTGTTGATCGCGTGAGCGGTTAATAAGGGTACTAAAAAAGCCCGAAAACGGCGCATTTCTAAAATCAACATCTGCATTGGTTGAGTCGGTATGATCTATGGCTGCCACAATGTACCCATGCGATGCTAAATGTTCGCCCAAGTAATACATAATTGTACGATAGCCGGTATAACCGTGTGAGAGCACAATAACAGGGTAGTGCTCTTTGTTATTAATGGCTACATCGCGCATGGCATCGGCTTGTAAGGTAAACGTTTTACCTGTACGGGTTATGTCGCTGTAGCTGGTTAAGGGTGCGTTTGCACTGTCTGCTGCTGGGTACCACACTTCTACTTTTAAAGGGCGATCTTTTTTCCCTTGGGTTGCAGGGTCAAACTGCGCGGGATTTACTAAATCAAGCGTTTGTACGCCAACGCTGTAACTACCTTTAGCAGCAAGCTCAGGAAGTACTTCGCTGGTTAAAGGTGGGTAGAGTTGCTCTGGTGTTTTTTGATCTGCAAAAACAGTACTTGCTGTTAAGCAGCCCGTTGCTAGCAGCAAGGCTTTTGAAAGCGCCTTTAACGTGTGTGTGGTTGTCATTGTGTATCCTTGTTGTGTGTATTTTTTATTATTAATCTAGCTGATGGGCTTCAACGCTATCGCTGTATTTAAGCTGCCACTGCGCCCGAAGCGTATCCATTATGTGCATTACCCGCAGGCTTGTGCTGAGCGGTAATACATTGCTTTGTGTTTGTTGTTGTAAAATACATTTGCTAACGTGAGCAATTTCAAATTTAAAGTTTTCATCGTCATTAAAGCTAAAATCAAACTGCTGCACTTGTTGTGCGTTTAAATGAAGCTCTAGCGACTGTGCACCAACAAATTCAGCAATGCGAATATACCCGTGCTCCCCTAAAATACAGGCTTCGGTAGGGCCATTTTGTTGTAACGCGCTACTAAGCTGCGCAAATTGCCCTTGGCCGTAATTTATAAGGGTTACACTGCGCTCATCTACGCCGGTCGTGCTTTTATGTACTAATGATTTAATTTGTTCAGGGGCTTTATTAAATACCACATCGGCAATTGATATAGGGTAAATACCTAAATCAAGCAATGCGCCACCTGCAGTCGCAGGGTTCATTAAACGGTGTGAGTCAGCAAAGTTGCCCGCTAGGCTAAAGTTGGCATTAACACTGTGTACTTTGCCTATTACGCCCTCGCTTAATAACTGCTGCAGTTTTACTATGGCAGGTAAAAAGCGCATCCATACACCTTCCATTAAAAAGCAGTTTTGTTGCTCGGCTAACTGGCTAAGGGTTGTGAGTTGCTGTGCATTAACAGTAATGGGCTTTTCGCTGAGTACATGCTTATCGTGCACTAAGCATTGCGCAATAGTTTTAAAGTGTTGCTCGTGGGTATTAGCAATATATATGGCGTCAATGTGTGGGCATTGCATAAGGGCCTGGTAGCTCTCATAGCCTTTAACTGAATAGTGTGTGGCAAATTCTTTTGCGCGTTGCTCGCTGGTCGATGCAGCGCCAATAAGCTGTGCATTAGCGCAATGCGCAATGCTTTTAGCAAAGGTGTGAGCAATATTGCCACACCCAATAATACCCCAATTAACCTTTGCCATGCTTATTCCTTAATGATGTTTAAAAAGACGTAATTTGTAATCCTGAACCTGCTGAACATACGTAAATGTCGGCATTTAAATTAAAACGTTCAAAGTAGTGCTGCTCAACCGCTGCTTTAATTAGTGGCACTTCTGCATCACGGCATAAACACACAATCGCACCGCCAAAACCGCCACCGGTCATACGTACTGCACCGCGCTCGCCCATCGCTTCTTTACAAATTTCTACTAGGCCGTCGGTCGCTGGCACGGTTACTTCAAAGTAATGTTTAAGCGATTGGTGCGATGCCGCCATTAGCTCGCGCAGCGTATCAATGTCGTTATTTTGCAGCGCTTTAGTTGCTGCAATTACACGCTCGTTTTCGCTAATTACATGGTGTGCACGTTTGTATTCGTTTTCGCTTAGTGCATCTTTAGTTGCTTCAAGCGTGTCCATGGTGGCTTTACGAAGCGTGGCTACATTCATTTTTGCAGCTGCTTGCTCACAGTCAACACGACGTTGGTTGTACTCGCTATCTACCAATTTACGTGGGTAGTTAGAGTTAACAATAACAATGTTTAAATCATCGGGTACTTTTACTGATTCAGTCGCTAGGTTTTCACAGTCAATTAAAAGCGCATGGCCGTTTTCGCCTTTTGCCGAAATAAGCTGATCCATAATGCCCGATTGGCAATGCATAAAGTCGTTTTCGGCTTCTTGGCCTAGTAAGGCAATTTTTTCTTCGCTTAAGCCAAGCTGTGCAATATGGTTAAACATACCACCAATGGCCACTTCTAATGCCGCCGATGAAGATAAGCCACTGCCTTGCGGTAAGTTACTGTCAATAAGTAAATCGGCGCCGCGCAAAGTATGGCCCGCGCGCTTTAGTACAAATGACACGGCACGGATATAGTTACCCCACTGCGATTGCCCTTCGCTGATGTCTTCATCAACACTAAAGCTGTCTTTTTCGCCTGGGTAATTTAACGAATGCACAGTAATGATGTTGTCGTCGCGCTCTTTAAACATAACTTGAGTACGAAACTCTAACGAGCACGGAAATACAAAGCCGTCGTTGTAATCGGTAAATTCGCCAATTAGGTTTACACGCCCAGGTGCTGCAGCAATACCTTGAGCAGGCGCACCGTACAGTGATAAAAATTGTTGTTGAAAATCGTTAAGCGTCATCTGTGTGTCCTGCTGTTTTTTTGTAGTGTGTGGTACTGGCTGCTTGTAAAATAGAGGCAGCTGTTTCTGCGCTTAAATCGCGCTGGCTTTCGCCTAGCATTTCGTAGCCAACCATGTGTTTTTTAACGGTGGCAGAGCGAAGTAGCGGCGGGTAAAAATGGGCATGTAAGCGCCAATGTTGCTCATCTGAGCCACGATTAGCCGGTGCATTGTGCCACCCCATAGAATACGGGAAGCTACAATTAAATACGTTGTCGTATTTAGTGGTTAATACTTTAAGCGCCTGTGCTAAGGCGTCTGTTTGCGCATCGTTTAGCTGGCTAAAGTTTTGAATGTTATCTTTAGTTACAAGTAGTGTTTCAAACGGCCATGCTGCCCAAAAAGGCACTACAACAAGCCAGTGCTCGTTTTCAAATACGACGCGGGTTTTATCTGTTTGCTCTTTTTGCACATAATCGGCAAGCATCGCGCTGCCATGCTTTTTAAAATAGGCAAGCTGCTGGGTATCTTCGGCTTCTATTTCAGTTGATAAATGCGCATGTGCCCATACTTGGCCATGTGGATGAGGTTGCGAGCAACCCATGATCTCGCCTTTATTCTCAAATACCTGAACACACTCATAGTGTTGTGCAAGTTCTGTGTAGTTGTCTTTCCAGGTTTTTACTACTTCGTGTAGGGCATCGTGCTCAAGCTCTGGCAGTGTTTTGTTATGCTCTGGCGAAAAACAAATTACACGGCATTCGCCGCTTGCTTCATCAGCAATAAATAAATCGCTGTCTGAGTCTAAGCTTTGCGATTGCTTGCTCTCATTAGGCGTCAGTGCGCCAAAGTCATTTCTAAATACATGGGTGTATTTGTAATCTGGGTTGCTGTCGCCATTTGCACGGGTGTTGCCTGGGCAAAGTGGGCAGCTTTCATCGTGTTTTGGTAGTACGCTTTCGTTTACTGCTTCTGTAGCACCTAACCACGGGCGGTTATTACGGTGCGGTGATACTAATACCCAGCGTCCCGTTAGCGGGTTTTTACGTCTGTGAGTACTTTCTAATAAAGCCATGTTAACTCTCCAACCCACTAGGGTAATTAGTTTGCCAGCGCCATGTGTCGTTAGTCATGTCGCTCAGTGTTAGTTCTGCGTGCCAGTTAAGGGTGGTTTGCGCTTTTGTGGCATCGGCGTAATTACAGGCAATATCGCCTGCACGGCGCGGTGCACTTTTATACGGAATATCTTTATTGGCTGATGCGCTAAATGCTTTGATCATATCAAGCACCGAATAACCTTGGCCTGTGCCTAGGTTGTATGCATGAAATGCGGTATCTGTTTTATGTTGCATAAAGGCCGCTACATGGCCTTTAGCTAAATCTAAAACGTGAATATAGTCGCGCACGCCGGTGCCATCTTTGGTGTCGTAGTCGTCACCAAAAATATTAACCACTTCGCGTTTACCCACCGCAGTTTGAGCAATAAATGGCATTAAGTTATTTGGGATACCATTTGGGCTTTCGCCTAATAAGCCGCTTGGGTGCGCACCAACAGGGTTAAAGTAGCGAAGAGCAATGCCCATAAATTGGCTGTTGGCATTACATACGTCTTGTATGGCTTGCTCAACCATAACTTTGGTCCAACCGTATGGGTTAGTAGCGCGTATAGGGTGTTTTTCATCAATAGGTAGGTAGTCTGGCTCGCCGTACACAGTGGCCGATGAGCTAAATATAATATGGTTAACGCCTACCTCTTGCATGTTTTGTAGCATGCTTAATGTGCCCGACACATTGTTTTGGTAATAACGCAGTGGTTGCTCGGTTGATTCACCTACGGCTTTAAGTGCTGCAAAGTGAAATACAGCCTCAGCTTGGCTGTGTTTAAGGGCAAGTTTAAACTGCTGCTCGTCTTGAATGTCACCTAAAATAAACTCAAAACGGGTGCCGGTAATTTTTTCGAGTTGATCAAGCACACGGGGGCTTGCGTTAGATAAGTTGTCGTAAATAACTGGGGTAATGCCTGCCTCATGAAGGGCAATACATGTGTGGCTACCTATATAACCCATACCGCCTGTAACTAAAACTTTCATGTGTTTTCTCGAAAAGTGTATTTATATGATAAATACTACTATTAAGGTAATTTAAAAACAATAGTTATGATTGCCCGTTATTTCAAATAAACGCTTAAAATTCACCCAAGCAAAGGCACAATGGCTATACCTACTTAATAAGGGCGCATAGGTTTATCAATTAATTCTATAAACTGATTCTACTGAGCCACTAATTATTAGTCGCTAAAAGTGGTGGTACTATTAATAAATAGCAGTGAGCTAATGCGTGTGTAATTTGTCGTTAATGCAATGGCCAAAGCCTTAATACAAAAAGGAACGTTCAACATGAAAAAAACAATTTTATTAACCGGTGCCACCGACGGTATTGGCCTAGAGACCGCTAAAATGTTGTTAGCGCAAGGGCATACTGTATTATTACACGGGCGCAACCAAGACAAGTTAAATACTGTACAAGCAAGCTTAAACGCTGATTACCCGCAAGCAAGCACAGCGACCTACATTGCCGATTTAAGCGATATGGCGCAAGTAAACACCTTGGCTCAGTCAGTGTTAGCCGACTTACAAAACGCGAATAAAATACTTGATGTAGTTATTAATAACGCCGGTGTTTATAAATTGGCAAATATCACTACTGTAAATGGGCTAGATGCACGGTTTGCAGTTAATACGTTAGCGCCTTATTTACTTACTAAAGCGTTACTGCCTGTAATGAACACGCAATCACGTGTGGTTAACGTGTCATCGGCCGCACAAACCAGCGTTAACTTTGACTCGTTAGTGGGCAACAAGCCACTATCAGATAGCGCAGCCTACGCGCAAAGCAAATTGGCTATTACTATGTGGTCGCGTCACTTAGGTTTAGCACTTAAAGGCAGCGGGCCATTAGTTGTTGCGGTAAACCCTAAGTCGTTACTAGGTAGTAAAATGGTAAAAGATGCCTACGGGCTTGCTGGTGGCGACTTAAAACTAGGCGCTGATATTTTTTGCCGCGCCGCATTAAGTGACGAATTTAAAGATGCCACTGGCCTTTATTTCGATAACGATGCAGAGCGCTTTGCACCGCCACATCCAGATGCGCTCAACCCTGCTAAAAATCAGCAGTTAGTTGATACGTTAGATAGCCTGCTTGCTCAGCTAAATGCTGATAGCTAGTAGCAAAATAACGCAAAAAGATTTTACTCATGCCTTATAAGGCTTAGTTGTTTTTATAAAGCCGATATGTGCTTTAAATGTTTTACCCTTTGTTGATCGTCAAAGAGTTCACCTAACGGTGAACTCTTTTTTTTGCGTACAACATTACTCTTGTTGTAAACGCTCGTACAACCAATCTTTTAATTCTGAACGCTCATGTTTTAGTTGATTCATTTGCTCATCGCTAATGGGCGCATCTTTAAGCTCTAAAACACGAATCTCTTTATCTAGCTTGTCGTATTTATCTGCCTTTTTAGCAAATTCTGTGTCGCTTTTATTTAGCTCTGCAATGGTATTTAGGTACTGTGGAAAGTCATTGGTAAGTGAGTGGTCTTCGCCTAACATATTCGCTCCTTAGTAGGATAAATGAGTTACTTAAGTGAATTACTACCTTTTCATATATTACTCTGGGGCTTAGACAATAATAAATCAACCATAGCTAGCTTAAATTGATATAGCGCAGCGACTGGGTAGGATTTTGTTTAATGCCTACTTTTAAACAGTGATGGAGTGATTTTTAAACTCTATTATAAATATTATTTTGAAACTGATTGTGTGTTTAGCCTTATTATCATTTGTAAAGGGTGTGTCTACAATGAAGCTTCATTACATAATTACTTATCAACAGATAACAGAGGCAATACCTATGAAAGCAATGACAATTAATAATTTTGGTGGCACTGAAGAGTTTGTAGCAGCTGAGGTTGCAAAACCACAAGTAACAGCAGGTAATGTGTTAGTTCGTATTGCCGCAACAAGCGTAAATACAATTGATATGATGATTCGTCAAATGGGTGCTGACTTACCCTTTGCTCCAAAACTACCGGGCATTTTAGGGATGGACTTTGCAGGCACCGTTGAAGCTGTTGGCGAAGGCGTAACAGACTTTGCAGTAGGTGATGAAGTATATGGTTGTGCTGGTGGCCTAGGCGATTTACCAGGTGCACTTGCTGAGTTTATTCTTGCTGATAAGCGCTTAATCGCTCACAAACCTAAAAACCTAAGCATGAAAGAAGCAGCCGCTATTCCACTTGTAGGTATTACAGCACTTGAAGGCTTAACACGTGCAAGTGTAACTGCAGGCCAAAAAGTATTAGTACACGGCGGCGCAGGTGGTGTAGGCCATTTAGCAGTACAACTAGCTAAGCATTTTGGCGCTGATGTTTACTCAACTGGCGGTAACGCAGAGCAACTAGCACTAATAGAAAGCTTTGGCGCTACAGGCATTAACTTTAAAGACGAAACCGTAGAGCAATACGTTGAAAAGCACACAAATAATATTGGCTTTGACATGGTATTTGACACAGTAGGTGGTGGTAACCTGACTAACTCATTTGCTGCAGCAAAGCTAAATGCACAGGTATCTACAACGCTTTCTTTATTAGAAGTAGATTTAAGCCCAGTACACTTTAAAGGGTTATCGTTAAACGTAATCTTTATGCTTATTCCAATGATCCACGACTTTAACCGTCAAGACCACGGCGACAAACTGACTAAACTGGCACAAATTGTTGAAGCAGGTGGTATGCGCCCAGTACTTGATGAGCAAGACTTTAGCTTAGAAGAAGCTGCTAAAGCGCATGACCGCTTAGCAAGTGGCCAAGCTATGGGTAAAGTTGTTATTTCTGTACAATAAATTATACCAATCCGCATAATTAAGTGAGCTATTTTGAGGATGGAAAAGCGTGTTGATAGCAAGGCAAAAAATTCGCTATTTAGTTGCTCTAAATGAGAATTTTTTAACGTAGATAGCGACACGTTTAGCCCCTGAAAATGATTAAGTATTATTGCGGATTGGTATCATTACGGCCGGCATCCTCGCCGGCCTCTTTCTTTTTTATGTCCGCCTGATTAACGTTTGTACACCCTTTTTTATAACCAAATATAAACAATAGTGCTTTTATTAATCGTATATAATTACGCTTTAAAATGAGTTGTTAATATTTTAGGGTCAGATCAAGCGTTTATATGAAAATATTCACTAATAAATTTGCCAGTAAAGCTAAGCAGTTTTATATCGGTATTGTGCTGGTAGGCTGTGTACTGTCTGCGATGGTTTATTATCAGGCAGAAACCATTAAGCGCACCTCATCGACCTTAATGGAACAACAAATTCCGGCGCTGCGCGATATTCGATTAATCGAAACCTACCTAGTAAAGCAAGAGCGCTTATTATATGAGTATTACGCAACGAGTAAGCGTGAACTTTATTTAATCGACTTTTTAGAGAATCATGTACGTATACTTGCGCTGATAAAAAGCCTAGATCAAAACCACAGCACATTAGCGCTAGAAAGCAGCTTAAGTGATGAGTTTAAAAGTGGTTTAGACTTAGCACTTAAATTACACGAAAACCTATCAAGCAGCAGCACTAGTTGGGATTTAGCCAGAGCACAACTAGAGCAACTCACCGAACTGCAAGCCCAAGTGATGGGACACTTAACAAATGCAGAAACGGTTATTTCAAATGCGGTTGATAGCGGCTACAAAGACACCGAAAGCAACCTGCACACCACAGTCAATATTGTGTTTTTGTTTACGTTTGCCATAGTGCTGGTAAGCATTTATACAGGGCGTTACGCATCTAAATTTATAAAACTTAGTGCCCGTAACGAACGTTTAGCGCTATTTCCAACGCGCAACCCTAACCCAATTGTGAGTTTAAGCGCCAACCTTGAGCTTAACTACTGTAACCCTGCCGCTATTGCTATGCATAAAGCGTATGTAAGCGATAAACACAGTACGCCCATTGCATTACTAAGCCCTAATATAAAGCAGCAACTAATAGACACTAAGCAGTCGGCTAGTCATGTTGAGCGTTTTTATACACAGCTAGATAACCATTACCTCACTTACCAAATACATTGGCTGCAAGAAATAGATGCCTTTGATATACACATACGCGATGTAACAGAGCAATTTGAGGCAGAGCGCTCATTAGAGTATTTAGCCTTTCATCACCCGTATTCAAAGTTGCCAAACCAAGCCAGTTTAGAAACATACACCAATGAGCTAATTTCGCTTGAGCAGCCTTTTAGTTTAATGCTGATTGATGTAAGCCACTTTAAGCTATTGCTTGAGCAATATGGCTTATCGGGGGCTAACGAGTGTATAAATGCCTTTGCTATGCACTTATCGCGCAGCGCTAATAAATTTTCTCAGCAGTTAAAAAGCAAAAACAAACTGACCTTCTACCACATTGCCGATGCTAACTTTGTGGTTATTTATACCGAGCAAGATTGCTCAACAACCCTAGATGACTTACTCAAAGGCGTACAAAGCCGTTTAAGCCAAGCTATTAGCACACCGTACGGTGAAATGCGTATGAGCTTTAACTGCGGTGTAACACGCTACCCAACCAGTAATGACTATAAAACGCTGCTACTGCACGCCAATATTGCCTTAGAAGAGGCGGTAAAACGTAATATTCCCTACGCTTATTTTGATACCGAAAGCGGAGTTAAGCACGCACAGCAGCTGCATATTGCTCGGCGCCTTAATACCGCCATTGAAAAGCAACAGTTTGAGCTTTATTTTCAGCCTAAAATGCACCTTAAATCGCAAACCATAAACAGCTGCGAATGTTTAATTAGGTGGTTTGATGATGGGAAGTTTGTCTCTCCGGCGCAGTTTATTCCTATTGCCGAGCACAGCGGGTTTATATTGCCATTAGGCGAATGGATACTTGATAGTGCCTTTGCCCAAGCTAAAAAATGGCATCAGCAAAACTTAAATATCCGCTTGGCTATTAATATATCGGCAAGGCAATTTACACAGCAAGACTTTGTGCAAAGCATAAAACAGCGGTTGGCACATTTTAACGTGCCCGCGCATTTAATTGAGCTAGAAATTACCGAAACCGCCATTATGGACGATGAAGAGTTTGGTATTTCAGTACTGCAGGCGCTGAGTGCATTGGGTATTAGCTTATCAATTGATGACTTTGGTACGGGCTATTCGTCGCTGGGTTACTTACAGCGTTTTCCGGTAAATAAATTAAAAATAGATCAGTCGTTTGTGCGCAATATGGCCACAGACACACGGGATCAGGCTTTAGTACTGAGTATTTGCCAATTAGCTAAAAACTTAGGGCTCGATATTATCGCCGAAGGCGTAGAAGAGCATGCCCAACTTGAAAAACTAAAAGAGTATAACTGCGACCTAATTCAAGGGTACTTGTTAAGCCGGCCAATACCAGCAAACGAATTTGAAGCATTTTTAGCTAAAGGCGTAAGTTTTTAAGGCGTTTTGCTAATGTATGTTGGGTAATTATTAGTGATAGAATGGTCCTATAAAAGCTTCTATCGCTCATTTTACAAGCCACACATGTGAGCAAAGAGCACTACATTATTAAATAAGGTCGTTGTGTAATGCTGTTGATGATCGACAACTACGATTCGTTTACTTATAACCTAGTACAATACTTTCAGCGCTTAAACCAAGAGGTGCTGGTAAAGCGTAATGACGAAATATCTGTTGCGCAAATTAAGGAACTTAACCCCAAGCATATTGTTATTTCTCCGGGGCCTTGTACGCCAAACGAAGCGGGCGTGTCACTCAATGTCGTTGAGCAACTAAAAGGCATTTATCCTATTTTGGGTATTTGCTTAGGGCATCAAACTATAGCGCAAGCGCTAGGGGGCAAGGTTATACGTGCTAAGCAAGTCATGCATGGTAAAACCTCACCTATTGTTCATAATAATAAGGGGGTATTTACCGGTTTAGAAAACCCGCTTACTGTGTGTCGTTATCACTCGCTGGTGGTCGAAAAACACAGTTTACCGAGTGAATTAGCCATTACCGCATGGAGCCAAACCGAGCAAGGTGAGTTTGACGAAATTATGGGGCTACTTCACACAGAGCTTGCTCTTGAAGGCGTGCAATTTCATCCCGAGGCTATTTTAACAACTCAAGGGCTCGAATTGCTTGCTAACTTTTTATCTCGCTTCTAACCTTACAGTAACCACCGAATGGTAATACTTATACTGAATGGACTTTATGACTGAACTTGCGTCGCAAAAGCGAATAGCCTCAATGCTTGACCAGCGTGCTCACGACTTGCTGCTTGGCCATAGTTTTGCACATCAACAAATTGGCTTTATTCATACGCTGGAAATTGATTATGGCGAACCAATGAAGCAACGCACTTTATTAGAAGTAGAAGTTGCCGCACAGCATAAACGTCAGCAAAGTAGCACCGCGCATCATAAGTACCGAGCACAAGCGAGCAAACAACTTCATAAAGTAATAGAAACAGCCATATTTAAGCAATTAGAAGATATGGATGCTGTTATTCAAAACACCATAGGCATAGAAGATAACGTTGCTACCATGCTAGATATACTGGCGGCTAAGTCGGCAAGTGTTGGGCGTTTAGAGCCCTTGGTAAATGATTCTAGTTGGCTTGGCCGCGAATTAGTGTCATTGGTAAACCTGCCTTACTACCGAAAGCAGCGCAGCAAAAGTACCTCAGTTAAAGTAGACAGCCCCGCACTTGCACTGCGTTATATTGGCCTTGATAACTTACAATTGGTAATTCCTACTTTTGCTATGCGCCATTGGATGCCACACAGCACAGAGCCATTTCCATTATTAAAGCGCCGCCTGCGCGATGCCTCCATGGCCAATGCAATTGCGGCGCAAAAAATTGCAGAGCTTAACGATGTAAACCCTGTACATGCGTTTACACTGGGCATGCTTATAGATGTTGGGCGTATTGCCTTAGTACGCTTGTACTTAAAAACCTTTGAACAGGTATGGCAACGCAAAGTGCAAATAGCACGTGAAGCACAGCAAAAAGATTTACACACGGCATTGTTGGAGCTAAAGCCAGATCCCTTATTTTTAACCACGTTGTTAAGTAATAAGTCGCTTGAGTTAAGTGCTAAAGTTATTCGAAAAATGGCTTTTAAGTTTTTGCCGTTTAATCATGTTATGGCGCAACTTGTTCATGGTATTGAGCAAAGTAGTGATGTTTTCCCTATGAGTGAAGTCATGCTTAAAGCGCGATGCTATTCGCAGTATTTAAATCTAAAACAACACCAACTTATTGAACAAGATGAAATGCAGGCGTGGTTTTCGTATCACCAATTCACTAAAAATGAGCTAAAAGCCCTCGAAACAAGCAATTTTACCAACCTTGCTATTCAAATTGACTAAAAAGCAGCTTACTCGCTGGTCCTTATATCGGTAATTTGTCGCTGTTGCCGGCAAATTTTCATTAACTATTGAATTTTTTGTTAATTTTTTTGCGACTATTCATTCATTAACATCTCCCCAAGCACACCTCGCTTTAAGCACTTAATGTAAGGCGCGACTCACTGCGCAGGCGCATAAGTATTAAAAAATGGCATTTATTTTCTATGCAGATAGTTATTCACTATCTATGAAATAATATCCCAAGGCCTTTATTTTAAAGGCCTGCATGAAAGTTTTTAACGAGACAGCACCACAAATATCTGAAATAATGAGCGCCTGAAAATTGAACCACAAGGCAGTTTTACGCTCAACCTTTTGCTATTTAGTGCGTAAATATCTTGGTTACATTTATAACCAAACACCTATTTTGATGTTTTGTGTTGCTCACAATTAAGAGGAAAAAAAATGACAGTCAATCGCGAATTATTTGATCACGTAATGGTTCCTAACTACGCGCCTTCAAGCGTTATTCCTGTTCGAGGCGAAGGCTCTCGCGTATGGGATCAACAAGGTAAAGAATTTATCGACTTTGCCGGTGGTATTGCTGTTAACTGTCTTGGCCATTGCCATCCTGCATTAGTAGGTGCATTAAAAGAGCAAGGCGAAAAAATTTGGCACCTATCAAACGTAATGACTAACGAACCTGCGCTGCGTTTAGCTAAAAAAATGGTCGATGCGACCTTTGCTGAAAAAGTTTACTTTGCAAACTCAGGCGCAGAAGCAAACGAAGCAGCGCTTAAATTAGCACGTCGTTTTGCACTTGATAAATTTGGTGCTGAAAAATCACAAATTATCTCATTTAACAAAGGCTTTCACGGTCGTACGTTCTTTACCGTAACTGTTGGCGGGCAAGCTGCATACTCAGATGGTTTTGGTCCTAAGCCAGGCGACATCGTACATTGTGATTACAATGACCTAGCTGCATTTGAAGCGCTAATTAGCGACAAAACATGTGCCGTAATGATGGAGCCACTGCAAGGTGAGGGCGGTATTATTTCGCCAACTGACGAATTTGCACAAGGCGTTCGTGAGCTATGTACTAAACACAATGCACTGCTTATTTTTGATGAAGTACAAACAGGTGTTGGCCGTACTGGTGAGCTATACGCATACCAAGGTTTAAACGTAGTGCCTGATATTTTAACGTCAGCTAAAGCACTTGGCGGCGGTTTCCCTATTGGCGCTATGCTAACGACTACTGAGATTGCACAGCACTTAAAAGTAGGGACTCATGGTTCTACTTACGGTGGTAACCCTCTGGCGTGTGCAGTAGCTGAAGCCGCATTTGATACTGTAAATACCCCTGAAGTACTGGCGGGCGTAAAAGAAAAAGCAGCATTATTTAACGAGCTTCTTAACGCGGTAAACGAAAAATACAACGTGTTTAGCGAAATTCGTGGCCAAGGTTTATTAATTGGTGCAGCCGTTAACGAGCAATACAAAGGCCGTGCTAAAGAGTTTTTAGTAGCAGCTACCGAGCAAGGGCTTATGTCGCTTGTAGCGGGTGCTGATGTAGTACGCTTTACGCCATCGTTAGTAATTACCGAAGCGGATATTCGCGAAGGTATGGCGCGTTTTGAAAAAGCAGTAGCAAGCGTAGTAAACGCTTAAGCGCGTTAAACCACCTTATTAAGGGCAAGCCTGCTTGCCCTGCATATTCTATTTACCGTTATTGATAAGGGAGCAAGCGGACTCATGATGATCCTTCGCCCAATCCAGCAAAATGATTACGCAGCGTTATTAAAAATTGCCCACGAATCGGGTCATGGTTTTACATCTTTGCCGTTAAACGAAGAGTTACTGCAAAAGAAAATTGACCATTCTGTAAGTTCATTTGCTAAACAAACGTCACAACCTGGTGACGAAGGCTACCTGTTTGTTCTTGAAGATACCGAAACCGGTGAAGTAGTCGGTACTTCAGCTATTGAAGCTGCAGTAGGGCTTGATGATGCGTTTTATCATTACCACTTAAGTAAAGTAATTCACTCATCACGCACGTTAGATGTATACAAAGCGGTTGATATTTTAACCCTATGTAACGACTACACCGGCGCGACAGAACTATGTACCTTATTTTTGAAAGATGGCTATCGTAAAAACTGTAACGGTAAACTTCTTTCAAAAGCGCGCTTTATGTTTATAAAACAGCATGAGCAGCGTTTTGCACAAACAGTAATAGCAGAAATGCGCGGCGTGTCTGACGAGAACGGCAGCAGCCCGTTTTGGCAGTGGCTAGAAGAGCACTTTTTCTCAATGGACTTTCCTACCGCCGATTACCTAACAGGTATAGGCCAAAAAGTGTTTATTGCTGAATTAATGCCAAAGTACCCAATTTACGTAAACTTGCTGAGCAAAGACGCTCAAGCGGTGATTGGTAAAGTACACGACAACACACGCCCAGCTATTGAGCTATTAAAAAATGAAGGATTTACCTTCAACGGTTACGTCGATATTTTTGATGCGGGCCCTACAGTAGAAGCAAAAGTAGATAACATTGCCACTATTCGTAATGCGAAAGACTTTAAAGTAGAAATAGGCGAAGCATCGGGCGATACCATGGTACTGCTTGCTAACGGCAAGTTAGAAGATTACCGTGCAACGGTTGCAGCACTTAGCTTTGATGAGCGTGCAAGCAGCCTTATTTTATCGCAACAAATAGCCGATGCCCTACAGCTACAATCGGGCGACACCGTAAGCGCAACCCCAGTTTAATTAAGGAGAAAGTATAATGACTCATCCTGCACAATTTATTAATGGTCAGTGGTCACAAGGCCAAGGCAACGCATTTAATTCAGTAAACCCTGCAAATAACGACGTTATTTGGCAGGCATCTTCAGCGACTGCAGAGCAAGTAGATAGCGCAGTAAATTCGGCGCGCGAAGCATTTTACAGCTGGGCAGATAAAAGCTTTAACGAGCGCCTAGAGATAGTTAAAACCTTTGCAGCAACACTTAAAGAGCACAGCGAAGAGCTTGCTGTTGCGATTGCCCAAGAAACCGGTAAGCCACTGTGGGAAACGCGTACAGAAGCGGGCGCTATGGTAGGTAAAATTGCCATTTCTGAAAAAGCATTTTTAGAGCGCACTGGCGACGTTGAAAACGCTATGCCGGTAGGGCGTGCGATGATCCGTCATAAACCACATGGTGTAGTTGCCGTATTTGGCCCATATAACTTCCCTGGGCACTTACCTAATGGCCACATTGTGCCAGCGCTTTTAGCCGGTAACACAGTAGTATTTAAGCCATCAGAGCTTACGCCAATGGTGGCAGAGCTTACGCTTAAACTATGGGAAAAAGCCGGTTTACCTGCCGGTGTAATTAACCTTGTTCAAGGTGAAGTAGAAACAGGTAAAGCCCTTGCTGCGCATAAAGGCATAGATGGTTTATTCTTTACAGGTTCTTCGCGTACTGGTCATATTTTACATGAGCAGTTTGCAGGCCAGCCAGGTAAAATTTTAGCGCTTGAAATGGGTGGCAATAACCCACTGATTATTAAAGATGTGGCAGATACTAAAGCCGCGGTACACGATATTATTCAATCGGCGTTTATTTCAAGCGGTCAACGTTGTACTTGTGCACGTAAAGTATTTTTACCTAAAGGCCAACAAGGCGATGACATTTTAGCGCGCCTTATCACTGCAACTAAAGCCATTAAAGTAGGCAACTACGATGATGAAGATCAGCCATTTATGGGCTCTATGATCTCATCTGCGGCTGCAGCAGGCATGGTAAAAGCACAAAACGAGCTGGTTGAGCTTGGCGGTGAAGTACTAGTAGAGCTTGAGCACACAGCCAATACTGGTTTTGTAACACCGGGTATTATTGAGTGTTCAGCAATTAGCGACTTCCCAGATGAAGAGCACTTTGGCCCATTATTAAAAGTGTTCCGCTTTGATGACTTTGACCACGCAATTGATAAAGCAAACGATACCAGCTTTGGTTTATCAGCAGGTTTATTAAGCGATAGCGAAGCCGACTACAATCACTTTTTACGTCGTATTCGTGCCGGTATTGTTAACTGGAACCGCCCAATTACAGGCGCATCAAGTGCAGCCCCATTTGGTGGTATTGGCGCATCAGGAAATCACAGAGCAAGCGCATATTATGCAGCCGACTACTGTGCATACCCTGTAGCTTCGGTAGAACTTGAAAAAGTAACGATGCCAGCAACACTAAGCCCAGGCTTAAAAATAGATTAATTACTGTTCTATTTGTAGTTATAAAGAATGAGAAAAGCAGCTTAGGCTGCTTTTTTTGTATTGGTATCGCGCAAAGCTAGTAATTAGTGGCGCTTTCTGCTTAAATCTATGCAATTAGTTATTCAAAGGTGAAAATCACAATGGTTTTAGACAGGCAAGGGTACGATGACTTGATCATGTATCTAACTCAAAATTTAGCGTTATTTGAGAAGCCAGGCGAAATCAAACCCGGTGCCCCTACCGTTATGGAACTCATAGAAGACGTAATAGCGCATAACGTTATGCTAATTTGTGAACAACATACCAATCTTAATACCGAACAACGCAGCCAAATAGTGCGCGAGGTAGACGGTATTGTTTACGACTTACAAGAAGTACTAAGCAGCATAACCTCACAACCCGTTACGGTTGAACAACACGCATTTATAGATGAGTTTGCTGGGCTTATTAAAAACTTATTTGATAACGCGGTAACACAAACCTCTTAACGTTACCCGTTAACACAGCGCAGTATTACCTAATAACTGCGCTCCTATTACTTCTCGCCTTATTAATAACACCACTAAATTTAATCTCAGCGCTCACGTATCGTTGCAGATTGTTATACAATCAACAAAATTTTTTTAGAGATAAACACATGCAAGCAAATGTAAAATGGGTTGAAGGCGACACCTTTATTGGCCGTTCTAATTCTAATCACAATGTAGTTTTTGATGCCGGTAGCGACAGCGCTGCACCAAGTCCAATGGAAATGGTACTTATGTCGGTAGGTTGTTGCTCGTCGGTAGATGTTGTAAGTATTTTAAAAAAAGCCAAACAAGATTTTTCTGATGTGCAAGTACAACTAAGCTCAGAGCGCGCCGAAACAGCGCCTCGTGTATTTACTAAAATTAATTTACACTTTGTTGTTACAGGCAATAATGTCTCGGAAAAACACCTTGCGCGTGCGGTTTCGCTCTCTGCTGAAAAGTATTGTTCTGTTGCTTTAATGCTTGATAAAACAGTAGAAATTACCCATAGCCACGAAGTTGTGCAAGAACAGGTAAAATAACGCTTTTTCCGTGAGGAAAATTCGTATAAAATCCGCGAACTTTTCATTCTGCAGGTGCAGATTTCACTAATTTATAGGTTGGTTTATCATGAACAAACCCTTCGATAAACTTAAACTTCATGGCTTTAATAATTTAACCAAAAGTTTAAGCTTTAGTATTTACGACATTTGCTACGCAAAGACCGAGCAACAACGTAAAGAATATATTGAATATATCGACGAGCAGTACAGTGCAGATAGACTAACCGACATACTAGGTGATGTTGTTGATATTATTGGTGCTAACATTTTAAATGTGGCGCGCCAAGATTATGAACCACAAGGCGCAAGTGTGACTATTTTGGTTTCGGAAGAGCCGGTAGAAGAGCAGCAAAATTACGATGCTGATGAAGCGCCAGGCCCATTACCAGATTCTGTTGTTGCGCACCTAGATAAGAGCCACATTTGTGTACATACCTACCCAGAAGCACACCCTGATGATGGTATTTGTACATTCCGTGCTGATATTGAAGTATCTACCTGTGGCATTATTTCGCCACTTAAAGCGTTAAACTTCTTAATTCATAGCCTTGAGTCAGACGTAGTAACCATTGACTACCGCGTACGTGGTTTTACCCGCGACGTAAACGGCGTTAAACACTACATTGACCATGCAATTAACTCGATTCAAAACTTCATGACAGAAGATACCAAAGAAGCGTACCAAATGATGGACGTGAACGTGTATCAAGAAAACCTGTTCCACACCAAAATGATGTTAAAAGAAACCGACTTAAACACTTACCTGTTCGGCCTATCTACTGATGAGCTGTCGGATGAGGAAGAAGAAGAAATTCGCTCTAAACTAACCCGCGAAATGCAGGAAATATTCTACGGTCGTAACCTACCAGACGCAGAATAAATTAGTTTAAAAGCAATTTAATTGTATTAAAAATGGCGCTCAGTGAGCGCCATTTTTTATGGGGGGATTTATAGCAATTCGCTTAATAAAGCATGCTGTAAATAAGCGCACATACGGCCAGTGAGCCCACAGCAAGTACAAACAATGTGCTTAAACGGTTGCGGTATTTACTCAGCGCAGGCACTTTGTATACGGCAATCATTGGCATAATAAATAAAATCATCGCAATGATAGGGCCAGAGAGCTGATCCATCATGTCTAAAATGCTTGGGTTTTTAACCGCACAAAACCAAATAGCAAAAAACATAATGAGTACGCCAATTTTGTCGGCTACTTTTGCACTTAAGCTGGTTTGCTTAGTCACCAAACCGGTAAAGCTTTCACGTGCACCTAAAAAGTGCCCTAAAAACGATGACGTAATCGCAATAAAGGCAACCAGCGGCCCAAGAGTCGCTATATACGAGTTACTGGTGATATTAGCAAGGTAAGATAAAATCGATACGTTAGCCGCTTTAGCAGCAGCCATTTGCTCGCTAGTAAGCGAAAGCACGCACGAAAACACAAACAGCAGTACAAATACAATAAGTAGTAAGCTAGTGCGCTTTAAAATAGCCTCAGCCTTATTAGTGGCCTGATTGCCATAATGCCCACGCTGCACGTTCACAAAGCTTGAAATAGCCGCCGCATGGCTAAACGAAAACACAATAATAGGAATAGATAACCACAGTGTTTTAGTAAAGCTGCCCGCCTCAGGTAGGCTCATATCAGGCATTTGCCAGCTAGGGATTAAATAGAGCGATAAGCAAAATAAAATACCTACAAGCGGATACACCAAAATAGCAAAGGCACGTAGCATTAAACGCTCACCGCCCATCATTAGGCTAATCATACCGGCAACCAATACGCCCGAAAGCAACACGCGAGAAGGTGACTCAAGGCCCATTTGGTTAACCATAAAGCTGTCAACGGTATTGGTTAAGCCTACGCCGTAAATAAGCAAAATGGGGAATATAGATAAAAAGTATAATAAAGAGATTAATCTACCCGCCGTTACACCAAAGTGCTCTTCAACAACATCAGTAAAATCTGAATCTTTATTTTTAGACGACAACACAAAGCGGGCTAAGCCGCGGTGTGCTAAAAAGGTCATTGGAAAGGCTAAACACGCCATAATAATAAGCGGCCAAAAACCACCTATACCAATGTTAATAGGTAAAAATAAAATGCCCGCGCCAACGGCGGTACCAAAAAGGCTTAACGTCCACTGCGTATCGTGCAGGTTCCATTTAGAAGTAGGTGTGTGTTCACCTGTTGTTGATGCATTTGAAAGCGTTGCATCTTGTGATGGTGTCATGTGTGTGCTCATCCATTATTTAAATAATAATCGCGCGCAAGAATATAGTTTTTAGCTAAAACTTTCATGTTTTGAGGGGGGTTGTAGACTAATTAATTAGACGCCGTTGCACCAAAAGTGTCATGAATACGAAACAGCGCTGTAAAAATAAACAAATACCCGAACCAGCACAGTTGTAGGTTGGGTAGAGCGAAGCGAAACCCAACACGCCATTGCTCCTCTAAATTCTTACTTTATTTTAGTTATAGTGTTTTAGATTTTAGTGAGTAGATGTGGCAACGGATATCTAAAAGCTTGAGTGTCCTTACTTATTGTAATGACTTCGTTAATAATTATTTCCTAACTAATTAAGGGGTAATAGTATGAGCAATAATTCTATAAAGTGGCACAAGAAACCAAGTGGTATATTAGCTTTAAATATTTTAGGTAGCATAATTGCTGCGCTTATTTTTACCGTAATATTTTAAGGGGCTGTTATGAAGAGTAAATACCTAGATATTAATGAGCAAACCATTAATGAATTAGAGGAGGCGTGGGAGTACCTTAATAAGCACTTTTATAGTGAGTTAAATTTAGAAAGAGACCACCCTTTAGTGTCGGAAGATCCACTTGGTAAACTTGCATATTTCATGGAGCTTGGGATTTACCCACCACCTGAATTACTTCTCAAAATATCAGAGATTTATGAAGTGTATATGCTACAAGCTGGTAAAGTTGATCTTGAAGAATCATTTTATGGAAAGCCTATTAAAGGCATTGGAAACTTTTCTGGGCGAGAAGCAAAAAAGCAAGACGTTAAATTTTTAGAGATGACGTTATCTATGGAAGCTATTAGTAATGAAAAGAAAAAACGTTCGCAATATGAAGTAGCCGAAGAATATTTGAGAGCTAAAGGCTCAGACGAAGATCCTGAACACTTATTAAGAAAGTTGCGTAGATACAGAAATAAGCCTGCTAACTAAAGCATACAACAAGCGCTTTATACTAGGCAATGGTCTCCTCGATGTGTAGTACCCGTTAACCATCCTCGCTATTTCGCACTAAAAAACTTGTCTACCAATTGATAAAGCGTACTGAAACACAGCAACGTTATAAACATACCAAGTGATAATATAACCTTTTCTTTTAGGGGTTGTTCAGGCTTTTGGGCTAATATGCTTTTTAAGAAATAAAGAAAGTAAAATAGGTGCACGCACCGATGCCTATAATCAGCATAAAGAGCCGCTTTATTAAATTACCTTCAGTAGGAGGAGTTTCCTCACCGGTATACGGTGTATAAATACTTATTTTTAATATAAATGCATAGATATATCTATAACAGAAGAAAAATACTAACACGCAGAACAACAGCTTTTCTACTGACTCAAAACCTATGAAAAAAGTAGCTCCTAACACAAACCATAAAATGCCAAACAATAAAACAATAACCTTCTTTTTATCCATACTGACTGCCTTTATTTTTTCTTTAAGTTCTTTATTTATAAACCTTAAAAGGCGTTTTAGTTAACAGATTAGGAGTGGTCATCTATTGATAATATACAGAGCTAAAGCTATCACTTATCTTGCTGACAACTGATAGCTAACCACTCAAAACTGCTCTTATCCCTCTAAAGCCGAAACAATAAAATACGGATTCAAATACTCATCTTTGGTGTTATAAATAAGCGGGCTGCCATCGAGCTTAGTTACTTTAGCGCCGGCTATTTCAGCAATAGCATGGCCAGCTCCCGTATCCCACTCACAGGTTGGGCCTAAGCGCGGGTAAATATCGGCGCTGCCTTCGGCCACTAAACATAATTTTAGTGAGCTGCCTTTTGAGACCATTTCAACGTCGTCAAAGCGTTTTACAAACTCGGCTAAATCGGGTGATGGGTGCGAGCGGCTGCCAACCACGCGGATTAACCCTTTATTAGGTTTGGTGGTTACTTTAAGCTCAATGCGCTCATCGCCTTTGTCTTTAAACGCGCCAATGTCGTTACTGGCTAAGTACGATACACCAAGTGCGGGCGCATCAACGACAGCAAGTACGGGTTTGCCGTTTTCGATTAGGGCTATATTTACGGTAAATTCGCCGTTCTTTTTAATAAACTCTTTAGTGCCGTCGATTGGGTCTACTAACCAGTAGCTTTTCCATGTTTGACGAATGTCCCAGCTTATATCAGCGCTTTCTTCGCTAAGTATAGGTGTGTCGGGCGTGAGCTGTTTTAGCCCTGTCACAATGACTTTATGAGCTGCTAAGTCGGCGTCGGTTACTGGGCTTTCATCGGCTTTGTATTCAACGTTAAAGTCCTTTTCGTAAATCCCCATTATGGCTTGGCCTGCTTTGCGGGCAAGGATGAGGGTTTCTTCTAGTAGCTCGGTTTGGTTCATTGGGGTTAACCTATAATATGCTTTTGTTTTAGATACGTTATCAGTTGTGTAACCGATTGGTCTAGGGTGTTTTTACTGGTATCTAAAATTATTTCTGGGTTGTTGGGTACTTCGTAGCTTGAGTCGATACCGGTAAAGTGTTTAATCTCACCTGCACGGGCTTTTTTGTATAAGCCTTTAGGGTCACGGCTTTCGCATACATCAAGCGGGGTATCTATAAATACTTCAATAAACTCGCCGTCATCTACTAGGCTGCGCACCATGTCGCGCTCTGCTCTAAATGGCGAGATAAACGCGGTAAGTACTAATAGGCCGGCATCGGTCATTAGTTTGGCGGTTTCGCCAACGCGGCGTATGTTTTCGATGCGGTCTTCGTCGCTAAAGCCAAGGTCTTTACATAAGCCGTGACGTACGTTGTCGCCATCAAGCAGGTAAGTGTGCGCACCTTGCTGATTAAGTGCCGCTTCTAGTGCGTTGGCTACGGTGCTTTTGCCAGAGCCAGAAAAACCGGTAAACCATAAAATGGCCGGTTTATGCTTTTTTTGCTCACTACGCTGTGCTTTTGTGGTTGCGTAGTTATGCCAAACAATATTTTCATCCATAGTGGTGTGTCTCTTGTACTGTAAGCACCCGTATTAAAAAGGAAATACGAGCGGGATCAAGGTTAATACCGTGATTGAATAAATAATAGAAAGGGGCAAGCCCATTGTTATGTAATCTTTTAAGCGGTAGTTACCCGCGCTGTAAACCATAAGGTTTGTTTGATACCCAAACGGCGATATGAAACTGGCAGATGCACCAAACGCTACCGCCATAATAAAGGGTAGAGGGTCCACATTAAAACCCACTGCTAGCGAGTAAGCCACAGGGAATGAAAGCGCTGCTGCGGCATTATTAGTAATAAGCTCGGTGAATAATACGGTCATTAAAAATATGGCGATAAACGCGCCATAAGGGCCAAAATCACCTAGTACCATAAATAGGGCATCTGATATTTGCCCGGCAAGCCCGGTTTCTATCATTAATTTAGCAAGCCCTATGGCACTGCCCACAACGGCGAGTAGCTCAATGGGAAAGCGACGTTTTACTTCGCTCAGTTTAACTGTACCGCTAAGCAATAAGCCAATGAGTAACACCAGCAGGCCTTTTACTAAAGGAACTATACCTACAATGCTTAACCCTAACACGGCGGCAAAGCCTGCCAATACAATATTAGATTGTTTAGGTTTTAGATGTGTTTGTAAGTCAAACCCCGATATATACACAAATTCGCGGTTTAAATTAGGTAAAGAGTAAAAGTTTTTACCTGGGGCGAGTATTAAGGAGTCACCGGCTTGCAATTGCACTTGCCCAAGGCCGCCTTGTAAGCGATCGTGGCCTCGGCGAATGGCAATAACAGCGGCATGAAACTGCTCTCTAAAACGCGCCTCTTTTACGGTTTTGCCAATAAACTTTGATGATTGGCTTACAACCACTTCAACTAAGTGTTCTATGTCTTTTTCGTGGTTGTCGTGCACCACTTTTAATCCGTCAAAGCGTCTTAATAAGGGTACCGATTTAATATCGCCAACAAACAGTAGTACGTCGTTTTGTCTAATAATTTGCTGAGGTGTTACTGCGTATATACGCTCATCGCCACGAATAATTTCGGCGAGAAATAAATCTTTTAAATCGCGTAGGCCGTTTTCTTCTACGGTGCGGCCAATAAGCTTAGAGCCTGCCTGCACTTTTCCCTCTAAGTAAAAGGGAATAACCTCTTGCGTGTTTTTGCCGTTGTCGGGCAGGTATTTGAGCATCACTAAAATAGTAATGAGGCCCACACTTAATGCGCCAATGCCCACTAAGGTAAAATCAAAAAAGCCCAGTGGCGCCATACCTGCATCTACGGCAAAACCGTTCACTATTAAATTGGTTGATGTACCAATAAGTGTAATGGTGCCGCCTAATATAGCGGTGTACGACAGCGGTAATAGTAGCTTTGAGGGTGAATGATTTGGGTTGTCTTTTATGGCGGTGATAAGCGATGCCACAACCGCGGTATTGTTAGTAAATGACGATAAAAACGCGGTTGATAAACCAAGCTTTGTTACCGACTTTACTAAGCTCCCTTTAGATAACGATTGGGAAAGCTGTTGTATGAGTGTGGTTTTTTCAATAGCGATTGAAACCAGCACTAATAATACTAGGGTAATGAGCGACGGGTTTGCGTAGTTTACTAGCATGCTTTCAAGGTCAATCAGGCCTGTTAAATAACCCGTACCAATAGCACTTACAAATAACCATGCTGGATTAATGCGGGTGCCAAAAAGGCACCCAACTAAAGTAAGCATAATGCCTGTTAAAACGAGCTGCTCTACCATGCTTTTATATTCCTAACAGACATTTTTATACTTACAGTTTTGAAATATCAAGCGCTTGCCAATGTGGGAAGTGCTTGCGTACTAAGCAATTAAACTCAATTTCAAAGTCGCTGAAATCGCTGTTTTGTTTTTCGCTTTTTAGTACTTGCTCAATCATACCTGCGGCAACCGTTAAGTTAGATAAACGGTCGATAAGAATAAATGAGCCAGTTTCGTGGTTGTTGTGATACTCATCAGCTAATATTGTTTCGCTTAGTTCAAGCGTGACAATGGCAATTTCATTTAGCTGAAGTGAATCGGCTGTGCCGTGCTCTAAAGTGTTTACATCAATAGTGTGGTCAATCTTTTTAACCACGGCTGATGTATTTTTGCTACCTAGTTTAATGTTGTAGCTTTTACCTAGTACCAGCGGCTCTTCGTGCATCCACACAAGTTTAGCTTGTATAAGGTTAGTAACCGTTGCACTTGAGCTTTGCGGCACAATGACATCGCCGCGGCTAATATCAATTTCGCTATTTAGGGTAACGGTAATTGCTTGGCCGGCCTCTGCGTGATCTAGGTTGCCATTAAAGGTCACAATTTCTTTAATGCTTGATGTTTTACCCGACGGTAATACTTTTATTGCATCGCCAACTTGTAATTTACCTGATGCCAATGTGCCCTGAAAACCACGGAAGTTTAAGTTAGGGCGCACTACATATTGCACAGGCAAGCGTGCTTCAAAGCCGGTATCGGTTTCGGCCGCTGGTGAGTCTTCTAAAAGCTCAAGCAATGGCTTGTCGGTGTAATAAGGCGTATGAGCAGAGCGTGTTACTACGTTGTCGCCTTTAAGCGCCGACATAGGCACAAACTTAATGTTTGATACGTTAAGTTGCTCAGCAAATTTAAGGTAGTCGGCTTTGATTTTTTCATAAACGGTTTCGTCAAAATCAACGATATCCATTTTATTAATCGCTACCACAAACTGTTTAATACCTAGTGAGTCACAAATAAAGCTATGACGCTTAGTTTGTACTTGCACACCGTAGCGGGCATCAACCAAAATAATGGCTACATCGCTTGTTGATGCGCCTGTTACCATGTTGCGTGTGTATTGCTCGTGCCCTGGGGTGTCGGCAATAATAAATTTACGCTTAGCCGTTGAAAAATAACGGTACGCTACGTCAATAGTTATACCTTGCTCGCGCTCAGCTTGTAGGCCATCTACTAGTAGCGCTAAGTCTAGCTCTTCGCCTGCGTTACCTACTTTTTCGTTATCTTTATGAAGAGCTGCTAGCTGATCTTCATAAATTTGGTGGCTGTCGTGCAGTAGGCGGCCAATCAGTGTTGATTTACCGTCATCTACGCTGCCACAGGTAAGCATACGCAATAAGCTTTTATCTTGTTGGCGTGCTAGGTAGGCGTCTATGCCAATCTCTTTTACTTCGTTAATGGTGTCGTTAGTATTGGTCGACATTAGAAATACCCCTCACGTTTTTTCTTCTCCATTGAGCCTGCTGAGTCGTGATCTATTACACGGCCTTCACGTTCAGATGACGTAGATAACAGCATTTCTTCAATAATTTCTGTTAGGTTACTGGCTGTAGATTCAACTGCACCGGTAAGTGGGTAACAGCCTAAAGTACGAAAACGTACCGACTTCATTTGTGGTACTTCACCCTCAGCAAGTGGCATGCGCTCATCGTCGACCATAATTAAGGTGCCGTCGCGCTCTACTACTGGGCGCTCTTTCGCTAAATAAAGCGGAACCATTTCAATGTTTTCTTGGTAAATGTATTGCCAAATATCAAGCTCAGTCCAGTTAGACAGTGGGAATACACGAATGCTCTCACCTGGGTTAACTTGGCTGTTGTAAGTATTCCAAAGCTCTGGACGTTGGTTTTTAGGGTCCCAGCGGTGGTGTTTATCGCGGAACGAGTAAACACGCTCTTTAGCGCGAGACTTTTCTTCATCGCGGCGTGCGCCACCAAATGCAGCATCAAAGCCGTATTTATCTAGCGCTTGCTTTAAGCCTTGGGTTTTCATTATGTCGGTATGTTTACCCGAGCCATGCTCAAACGGGCTAATGCCCATTGCCATGCCTTCTGGGTTTTTGTGTACCAGCAGGTCAAAACCGTATTCTTTTGCAAGGCGATCGCGAAACTCAATCATTTCACGAAACTTCCAGTTGGTGTCTACGTGTAATAACGGAAACGGAATTTTTGCAGGGTAAAATGCTTTACGCGCTAAGTGCAAAAGTACCGATGAATCTTTACCAATAGAGTAAAGCATTACTGGGTTCTCAAACTCAGCGGCGACTTCGCGCATGATTTTGATACTTTCAGCTTCAAGTTGCTGAAGGTGAGTTAAAGCCATTGTTAGTCGTCCTACTAAAATGATTAAAAGTGATTAAGTAAAATATAATTATGTATTTGATACGCCGGTTAGCGGCTGAGCAAAGCTACTGGTTTGCTCGTTTTGGCCAAACCACGCAAGCTGCGAGTGCAGGGCGGCTACTTCGCCAATAATAAGTAATGCTGGCGATACCACATTGTTGCGCTCTATTAAATCTGCAAGCTCACCTAATTGCCCCGTAACAACACGCTGGTTTTTACGCGTGCCGTTTTCGATTATGGCAACTGGCGTATTAGCGCTACGCCCATGTTTTAAAAGCTGAGCCTGTATATGTGGCGATTTAATAACGCCCATATAAATAGCTAAAGTTTGATGCGCTTTAGCAAGCGATTGCCAATCGAGCTCTTGGCCATCTTTTTTACAATGCCCTGTTACAAACTGGATGGCTTGTGCGTGGTCGCGGTGAGTAAGCGGAATACCCGCATACGCGCTACAACCAGCGGCGGCAGTTATACCCGGTACTATTTGATAATTAACGTTATTGGCAGCCAGTACTTGTACTTCTTCGCCACCACGGCCGTAAATAAAGGGGTCGCCGCCTTTAATGCGGCATACTTTTTTGCCTTGCTTGGCAAAATCAACCAGCATTTGGTTGGTATCTTCTTGCGCTACACTGTGATCGCCCATACGCTTACCTACGCAGACTAAATCGGCATCACGGCGTACTAATTCCATAATTTCATCAGACACTAAATAGTCGTATACAACGACATCGGCTTGCTGCATTAACTGCAATGCTTTAAGTGTTAAAAGCTCAGGGTCGCCTGGGCCTGCACCCACTACATATACTTCGCCTTCTGGCTCGGCTTTAGCATCAAGCATTTGCTCTAGTTGTGCTTGTGCTGCATCGGTATTACCTGTTTGCACTTTGCTTACGACTGATGAATCAAACACGCCTTCCCAAAACTGGCGGCGATCGGCAAAGTGCTTAAAGCGCTGTTTTACTTTGTCTCTAAAACTGCCAACTAAAGTAGCCAGTGGGCCAATGTGTTGTGGGATTAACGTTTCAAGCTTTTCACGTAGTCGCCGAGCAAGTACTGGCGCGGTGCCTGCACTTGAAATAGCAATGGTTATTGGGTCACGGTCTACAATTGATGGGAATATAAACGTACATTTAGGTTGGTCATCAACCACATTTACAAATACATTGCGTGCGTTTGCTAGCTCAAATACATTATTGTTTACTTCGTCTAAGTCTGTGGCTGCTATAACCAGCATTTTGCCATCAAGGTGCGACTCATCAAAATAGGCATCAATAAGCGTTACTTCATTGTTTTGTGCATGTTCTTTTAGTTCATCACAAAACCAAGGTGCCACTAAGGTTACGTTTGCGCGGGCTTTTAAAAACGCGCGACATTTGCGTAATGCGACCTCTCCACCGCCAACAACCAGCACGGGTTTGTTGTCGAGTTTGGTAAAGATAGGTAAATACTGCACGTGGTTAACACCTCTAAGTAAAATCTAAAATAAAACGCTATTGAGCAGGGGGCAGAATATAGCGCGCACTAGTAAGTAAAAAATAATTAAAACCAAGTTTATATAACCAAAAGTTATAATGGGTGGTTGTTTTAGGTTTAAGCCTTAATCTATAGGGGATTAACGCGCATTACACGCAAAATAATGTGCTTATAGTGTTTGGTTATGAGCTATAGCGAGATTACGTTAATTTGTTACTATGGCGCTAAACCTAATTTATCGCCTACTTAAAGGGATCACGTATGACTGAACAACACAACGATGCACACTTAGCTGTGTCGCTTATGGATTTAACAAGCCTAAACACCTCAGACACGGCCAGTGATATTCAGCAGCTTGTAAATAGTATTAACCCTAAATTGGGCACACCTGCTGCAGTATGCGTTTACAGTGATTTTGTAGATGATGCAAAAATAGCATTGGCTGCGCGTGAGCTTAACCATGTAAAAGTAGCAACGGTTACAAATTTTCCTAGTGGTGATGCGCCACTGAGCGATGTGATAAACGAAACACTGATAGCAATTGAGCGCGGCGCGGATGAAATAGATTTAGTGATCCCGTATAAAGCACTTATTGCTGGCGAGCACAGCAAAGTGCTGGAGTATGTAACTCAAAGCAAAAAAGCCTGTGGTACAAAAGCGCAATTAAAAGTAATTATAGAAAGTGGCGAACTTAAAACTGCAGAGCTAATCACTAAAGCTACAAACTTAGCTATTCAAGGCGGGGCTGATTTTGTAAAAACCAGTACAGGTAAAGTGGCTGTAAATGCAACGCTTGACGCAACAAACGTGATGCTCAGCACTATTAGAGAGTCGGGTAAGGTTGTTGGTTTTAAAGCCGCAGGCGGAGTTAAAACCGTTACTGATGCAAAGGAGTATTTAGCACTGACACGCTCAATTATGGGTGATGACTACTTACAGGCCACTACATTTAGGTTTGGCGCATCAAGCTTACTAAGTGATGTATATAAAGTATTAGAAAAATAACCATTAAATTAAGCACTACGCCTTTATATAAGAGAGTAAATGATTGGCAGGCGAAACAATAATGGAATTAATTAATTAGATTTTCCTATGTGGGTATCTTTTAGGCTTGTGTTAATGATTTGCGTAAGTATAATAGGCATCCACTTTGCAGGGGCGTAGTTCCAATTGGTAGAACAGCGGTCTCCAAAACCGACGGTTGGGAGTTCGAATCTCTCCGCCCCTGCCATTTTTACTCATAAGTTGAGTAAGTCTGGGGTTAAAAATCGGTTTAAATAAGTCTGTTTTTAAGTTTAGATTTTAATGGATTAACCCTGCCGTTGTGTAGGGTTGTTGTGTCTGTAGTTAAGGTAATAATATTATGAGCACGAATGTAGAAACACCATCAAGTGCGATGGAGTCGGTAAAGTGGTTAGTAGCAATCGCGCTACTTGCAGGCGCAGTTGTTGGTAATCACATGTTTGCAGATCAGTCTGTATTACTACGTGCAATTGGCGTTGTGGTTGCTATAGCAGCAGGTTTAGGTATTGCCTCGCAAACCGCTAAAGGCCGTGACTTTTTAGCATTTGCTAAAGAAGCACGCATTGAAGTACGTAAAGTTGTTTGGCCAACGCGTCAAGAAACTACCCACACGACATTAATCGTAATGGTTGCAACAGTGATTATGGCGCTTATCCTTTGGGGATTAGATGGCATTTTATTCCGCGCTGTAGGCTTTTTAACTGGATTGGAGATCTGATCCCATGTCGGATGAGAACAAAGAAATTAAATTACGCTGGTACGTTGTACAAGCATTCTCTGGTTACGAAAAGCGTGTAGCGCAAACGTTATCAGAGCACATTAAAATTGAAGGTCTTGAAGAGAGCTTTGGTGAAATATTAGTACCAACAGAAGAAGTTGTTGAGATGCGCGCCGGTCAAAAGCGTAAATCTGAGCGTAAATTCTTCCCAGGTTACGTACTAGTACAAATGGACATGAACGATGCAAGCTGGCACTTAGTGAACAGCACTGAACGTGTAATGGGCTTTATTGGTGGTACTTCTGACCGCCCAGCGCCTATTAGTTCTAAAGAAGCAGAGCGCATTCTTAACCGTCTTCAAGAAAACGCTGAAGCACCTAAACCAGCTACATTATTTGAGCCAGGTGAAGTTGTTCGTGTTACTGATGGTCCATTTGCTGACTTTAGCGGTGTTGTTGAAGAAGTTGACTACGAAAAGAGCCGCGTGAAAGTGTCGGTACTTATTTTTGGTCGTTCTACACCGGTTGAACTTGAATTTGGTCAAGTTGAACAAGATAAGTAATTGATTAAAAAAGCTTCGTCATTATTTACTTAAATTTTGGCACGAAGCTTGAAAAAGGCCGCTGATTAACTTATAATCAGCGGCCTTTTTGTATTAAGGCAAAAATTTATTTTTGCTCGCAAAAAGTACGAAACCAATTTTTAAACTGGGAAGCCGTTAGAGTACGCGTCCTCGCGCGCACAAGGCTAAGACCCACCAAATGAGGTATTTATAATGGCTAAAAAAGTTGAAGCTTTAATCAAGCTACAAGTTGCCGCTGGTATGGCTAATCCTAGTCCTCCAGTAGGTCCTGCACTAGGTCAACACGGTGTAAACATCATGGAATTCTGTAAAGCGTTTAACGCGCGTACAGAGTCTATCGAAAAAGGCGCTCCAGTTCCTGTAGTGATCTCTGTTTACGGTGACCGTTCATTTACGTTCGATATGAAAACGCCACCTGCTGCTTACTTACTTAAGAAAGCTGCTGGTATCAAATCAGGCTCAGGCCGTCCTAACACTGAAAAAGTAGGCACAGTAACTCGTGCTCAACTTGAAGAGATCGTTGAGACAAAACGAGCTGACCTTACAGCGGCTGATATGGACGCTGCGGTTCGCACTATCGCAGGTTCTGCGCGTGCGATGGGCTTGAACGTAGAGGACTAAGAAATGGCTAAATTAACTAAACGTATGCGTACTATCCGCGAAAAAGTGGAAGTAACTAAAGATTACGAAATCAATGAAGCAGTTGCTCTTTTAAAAGAGTTAGCGACAGCTAAATTCGTAGAAAGTGTTGACGTTGCTGTTAACCTTGGTATTGACGCTCGTAAATCTGACCAGAACGTTCGTGGTGCAACTGTACTACCTAACGGTACTGGCCGTGATGTTCGTGTTGCTGTATTCACTCAAGGCGCTAATGCAGAAGCTGCAAAAGAAGCCGGTGCTGAATTAGTAGGCATGGAAGATCTTGCTGAACTAGTTAAGAAAGGCGAGATGGATTTTGACGTTGTTGTTGCATCACCAGACGCTATGCGTGTTGTTGGTCAACTAGGTCAAATCTTAGGTCCACGTGGTCTAATGCCAAACCCTAAAACTGGTACTGTAACGCCTAACGTTGCAGAAGCAGTTAAAAATGCGAAAGCAGGTCAAGTACGTTACCGTAATGACAAAAATGGTATCATCCATACTACTATCGGTAAGGTTGATTTCACTGCTGAGCAACTTCAACAAAACCTTGAAGCTCTAATCGTTGCGCTTAAGAAGGCTAAACCTTCTCAAGCTAAAGGTGTTTACGTTAAGAAAGTAACCATCTCTACAACAATGGGCGCAGGTGTTGCTGTTGACCAAAACACTTTAAGCACTTCTGTAGCTTAATAGGTGTTTACATGGCGTGAAATTTGTACTATAATTTTGCGCCATTTTGTTGAATAATTTATTATTTAACAAGTAAAGAATTCGGGTTGAAGTCCATAATTTCGCTAAGCTCTTGAGTGATGCGATAAATTGGGCTTCCGTCCAAGACCGTAGGCGGCTTCGGCCTTAATATTACCTACGTAGACGGTGTGAATCCCCAGATAGATTTTTCCTAATCTCTTCTGGCTCTCGCCGTAAAAAGCATCTCTATCAAGTTTGTTGATAGGGAAGAGTAAAACAGGGAAGCCGAGTGTCGGTGACCCATTAAACCAGGAGTAACACC
>NZ_DJHW01000034.1:0-657 GCF_002433295.1 Pseudoalteromonas sp. UBA6610
ACCTGTAAACAATTAGTTAACTGAAAATTATTTTTATTCAGTGCGAAAATACACCGAAATGGTGGAGAACAGTAATATTGGACAAAACAATATGCACTGTCTATATACACAGTTAAATTTTACTAGAGATTCATATCATGAAATCACCTTTTTTAACTATGATAGCCGAACAAATGTATCTAAAGTGTTATGCTAAAAGTACCATTAAAGCGTATTTATACTGGATAGCTTCGTTTATTCGTTTTAATTCTATGAGGCACCCAACAACGATGGGAGATAATGAGGTCGAACTTTTTTAAATCATTTAGTCAACCAACAAAATGTTGCTCCTAATACTCAAACACAAGCCTTAAATGCGTTGAGCTTTTTATTTAAAGAAGTGATTAAAAAGCCACTCTCATTATCATTAGGTTTTATTAAGAGCAAACGAGCAAGTAAACTACCGGTAGTTTTAACGCAGCAGGAAATAAATAATTTTTTTAAAGTGTGCTCTGCGAAGCATTATTTACCCTGTGGACTACTTTATGGCAGTGGTATGCGATTAATGGAGGTACTGCGTTTACGAGTACACGATATTGACTTTGACTATAACTGCATTCGAATTTGGGATGGCAAAGGAGGTAAAAATCGTGTTGTAACGCTTGCAGTAGAGCTCAT
>NZ_DJHW01000034.1:986-3228 GCF_002433295.1 Pseudoalteromonas sp. UBA6610
CCGCAATTACGTTCTCAAATACAATTAGTTGATAGTTACCTGCAATTAGATCTGAAAAACCCCTTATATAGCGGCGCTTACATGCCGCATTTGTTACGTAAAAAATATCCAAACCATAACAAACAATTAGGGTGGCAATATTTATTTTCATCACATAAATTAAGCATTGATCCTGAGAGTAAGCAGCTGAGGCGTCATCATATTGATGAAAAGCAATTACAACGCGCTGTTAAACAGGCTGCTGACGATGCAAAAATTAGGAAACACGTTACACCACATACCTTACGCCATTCATTTGCAACGCACCTATTGCAAAGTGGCGCTGATATTCGCACGGTTCAGGCACAATTAGGCCATAGTGATGTGCGAACAACCCAAATATATACTCATGTTTTACAACAAGGAGCCAATGGTGTTGTAAGCCCATTTTCGAGATTATAAAACCAGCAAAAGTTTTTAATTGTGTGTCACGCGTTAAAGTACGCCTTATACAAAAATAGCGCCGATATGTATGAAGCCGATTCTTACACAATGAATTTCACTGCGAATTAATATCTCAGCTTTTACCTTTAACCTCGAACCTTTTCCTAAAACAAAAAAACCGCTGTTCGTTAAAACAGCGGCTTTCTTTCTAAAGCTTACAGCTAAAAAATGACAGCTAGTACTTTAAACTTTCCCAATCACTTCAAGTCCACCCATGTATGGGCGTAATACTTCAGGTACTACTACTGAACCATCGGCTTGTTGGTAGTTTTCTAGTATGGCTACGAGTGTACGGCCAACCGCTAAACCTGAGCCATTTAGTGTATGTAGTAACTCTGGCTTTTTAGCACCTTCACGGCGAAAACGTGCTTGCATACGGCGCGCTTGGAAATCGACCATATTTGAACAAGACGAAATTTCGCGGTAGGTATCTTGCGCCGGTAACCATACTTCTAAGTCGTATGTTTTAGCTGCGCCAAAGCCCATGTCGCCCATACATAAAATTACTTTACGGTATGGTAGTTCTAGTGCTTGTAGAATTTGCTCTGCGTGGCCTGTTAGCTCTTCAAGCGCTTGCATTGAATCTTCTGGTTTTACTAGTTGAACTAGTTCAACTTTATCAAACTGATGCTGGCGAATTAAGCCGCGTGTATCGCGACCGTAGCTGCCCGCTTCACTTCGAAAACACGGCGTGTGCGCAGTTAAGCGAATCGGTAAATCGCTTTCTTCGTAAATTTCGTCGCGTGCGCTATTAGTCAGCGGTACTTCTGCTGTTGGGATTAAGCTAAAGCCAGCTTGTTGTTCACCGTCGTCGTTTACTAGGCCTAATGTATGGAATAAATCGCCTGCAAACTTAGGTAATTGACTTGTACCGTAAAGGCTTGCGCTATTTACTAAGTACGGTACATACATTTCTGTATAGCCGTTTTTATCTGTGTGGGTATCTAGCATGTATTGCGTAAGTGCACGGTGCATACGCGCTACTTGGCCGCGCATTACTGTAAAACGTGCGCCACTAATTTTAACGCCCATTTCAAAGTCTAGGCCGTTTAGGTCTTGGCCTACGTCTACGTGATCTTTTACTTCAAAGTCGTACTTTTTAGGCGTGCCCCAGGTAAGTATTTCAACGTTGTCGTCTTCATCAGCGCCTTCTGGTACTGATTCGTCTGGCAAGTTTGGAATTGCTAATGCAATGTCGTTAATGGCGTTGAGTACTTCATCTTGCGCTTTTTTAGTTGCGTCTAATTCGCTGCCTAAATTTGCCACTGCGTCTAGTAGTGGTTGTGCGTCTTCGCCTTTTGCTTTTGCTTGGCCAATGGCTTTAGCACTGGCGTTACGTTGACTTTGAAGCTCTTGCGTTTTTACTTGTAATGTTTTGCGTTGTTCTTCAAGTTCTGTCACTTTTGCAACATCAAGCTCGTAGCCACGAGCCGCTAAGCGTGCTGCAGTTTGCTCAACGTCTTGTCGTAAATATTTAGAATCTAACATGTTAGTTTTTTAACCTTTTTGCATTACCAGCTGAAGGCCCAGCCAAGCCATAAAAATACAGATCATCACATTTAAGATGATATTGAGGGCCATTTTAATAAAGTGACCTTGTTGTAATAACAACAACGAGTCCATTGAGAATGTTGAAAAGGTGGTTAACGCACCTAAAAAGCCAATACCAATAAGGGTTTTAGCGGGGCTTGTGGCGATAATTTCTTTCTCTATCAAACCGTACAAAATGCCCATTAACAATGAACCCAGAATATTAACC
>NZ_DJHW01000073.1:0-7742 GCF_002433295.1 Pseudoalteromonas sp. UBA6610
AAGCCTTGCTTCTTCAGATACACTAATAATAGCGAAATCGCCGCTGGGGTGATACCAGAAATACGAGAAGCTTGGCCAATAGTGTCTGGACGCGCATCTGTTAACTTAGCAACTACCTCGTTTGATAAACCCGATACCGTTGAGTAATCGAACTCTTTAGGCAAAATGGTTTCTTCATGACGAAGCTGTTTATTGATCTCATCTTGTTGGCGCGCAATGTAGCCTGCGTATTTAGTGTGGATCTCAACTTGTTCAAGTGCAGCTTGGTTTGTAAACTCAGATCCAAGCCCATCAATAGCCATTAAGTCGTCGTAACGAATTTCTGGACGACGAAGTAGATCCTCTAAACTTGCTTCACGAGTAAGCGGTGTTTTTAATAAGGCGTTTACTTGATCAACCACAGCATGATCTTTATGGATCCAGGTTTCTTTAATACGCTGTTTCTCTTTTTCGATCACTTCCATTTTTTCGTTAAATGCCTGCCAGCGCTCATCGCTAACTAAACCAAGTTCACGGCCTTTTTCTGTTAAGCGAATATCAGCGTTATCTTCACGCAATAATAAACGGTATTCCGCACGGCTAGTAAACATACGGTACGGTTCTTTTGTACCAAGCGTTGCTAAGTCGTCTATTAGCACGCCCACATATGCTTCATCACGACGTGGTGTCCATGCATCTTTGCCTTGTACTTGTAAAGCGGCGTTCATGCCGGCAATTAAACCTTGTGCACCGGCTTCTTCGTAACCAGTAGTACCATTTATTTGGCCTGCAAAAAATAACCCGTCTATAAATTTGGTTTCTAATGACTGTTTTAAATCACGTGGGTCAAAGAAATCATATTCAATAGCATAACCAGGACGACAAATATGTGCGTTTTCAAAACCATCTATCGATTGCACAATTTGTAACTGCACATCAAAAGGTAAGCTGGTTGAAATACCGTTAGGGTAAAGCTCGTACGATGTTAAACCTTCAGGCTCTACAAATATTTGGTGCTTGTCTTTATCAGCAAAGCGCACAATTTTATCTTCTATTGAAGGGCAGTAACGTGGTCCTATACCTTCAATTACGCCAGAGTACATAGGCGAGCGATGTAAATTGTTACGAATAACCTCATGGGTTTTTTCGTTTGTGTAGGTGATATAACACGGTATTTGCTGTGGGTGATCGCTTTGTTTACCAATAAACGAAAATACTGGTGTGGGCGCATCACCTGGTTGTTCTTGCATCTTGCTAAAATCAACTGTACGGGCATCAATACGTGGTGGAGTACCTGTTTTTAAACGGTCTACTCTAAAAGGTAACTCACGTAAACGATCAGCAAGTGCAATTGAAGGGGGATCGCCTGCACGACCACCTTTAAAATTCTCTAAACCAATATGTATTTGGCCACCTAAGAAAGTACCTACGGTTAATACAACACTAGGTGCGCTAAAACGTAATCCCATTTGGGTTACTACGCCAACAACTTTGTCGTTTTCAACGATAAGATCATCACACGATTGTTGAAATATTTTTAGGTTTTCTTGGTTTTGTAATGTGTTTTGAATTGCAGCTTTGTACAAAGCGCGATCAGCTTGTGCTCGAGTTGCACGAACAGCAGGTCCCTTTGAAGAATTTAAGGTACGAAATTGAATACCGCCTTTATCAATAGCTTGTGCCATGGCACCGCCTAGCGCATCAATTTCTTTAACCAAATGGCCTTTGCCTATGCCACCAATTGCAGGGTTGCAAGACATTTGACCAAGTGTATCCATATTATGAGTTAGCAGCAGGGTATTCATCCCCATACGTGCAGCAGCTAATGAGGCTTCAGTGCCTGCATGTCCACCACCTACTACGATAACGTCAAACTTTTCGTGAAAAATCATTAATGGGATCCTACTTAATCAAACCAGTAAACTTCAAAAGGGAGCGTATTCTACCTAGAAATTAGCAGAAGATAAATGATTAAACAGTGGGCAAGATCTAAGTCACTGATCACTTATAATATAAAGGATCTTTTAAAGAGATCTTTTAATACTATTACTACTAGTGATCGGGTTTTCTGTTGATAAGCTCTATTTATTCATTTAAAACATAAAATTAGATCAGATCTAAAGGTGTTAATATGATCGGATCATCAGGCAAATAAGCTCTGATCAAAAAGGGTGTTTATACACAGCCCAATATCGATTGGATCTTATCCCATGGATAAGCATGCTTAAAAACGCAGTTTGATCAGCGGTTATCCACAAAAGCTATTAAATTATTAGTAAATTGTGGGTAACTTTGTTTATGCATTTTAATCGATCACATTACTTTAATTGTGTTTTCTCTATCCACGAATCTAACCACTCTAGGGCGGTATCTTCGGGTAATGCCTCATCAAGAATATTTAATTCAAGCCTTGGCGCTATGCATGTTGCGCCAAGGCTTGCCATTAAACTATTTATATTACGCCCAGCAAGGTTATAGGTGTCGTAGCTGGTATCGCCTAAGCCAATGACTGAATATTTAATTGCAGATAAGTCACTTTGCTGATTTAGCTGCTCAACAAATGGTAAAAGGTTGTCGGGGTAATCGCCCGCGCCATAGGTCGATGTGCATATAAGCCAGATTGTATTGTGTTGATCAATATCAGATAAATTAGGTTGATCATGTAGTTCAGCACTTATACCTTGGTTATTTAACTCATCACATAGTTGTTCTGCTACATATTCTGCAGATCCCATTTGACTACCAACGATTATATTTACAGAACTCATATTTAAACTGATCACACATTACTTATTTGCCCGCTATGATAACTGAGTTAGCCTTGCAGTAAAGAAAACCTTTGTAATTTTGTATAACTATTTTTGAGTTGTTTTTACTCTTTGGTGTAATTGCTTATATAAGTTATTGAATATAAATGAATTAACAAAAACTATTTAAATGTAATCTTCTGATCAAGTTGTTGATAAGGTTGGGGAAAGCTCTGCTTAACTAGTATGCTTTGTAGATCTAAATAAAGCTAAGTCATTGATTTTTTATTATAAGTGAGGCCACCAGCCCACGTTTTTATATAGCTAAGCTGTTGTTGATCATAATGTGGATAGTAATCTTGTTGATAACTTAAAAAGGCGATCAAAAATAATTTTTAAAAACGATCCGATTAAGCAGATCTGCCCTAAAAAAGTGAAAATAAGTGTAATAAACCACGCTTTTTTATAGATCGTGATGGTTTAAGCTTATAAATGTGCCGCTATTTTTGTTTTATTAGCCATAAAGTAGGCGATTGTGGATAACCTTTTTTAATTAGTCTTATTATTTTTCAAGTTCAGCGAGGAGTTTTGCTGGTGGATCAATTAAAAACGAGGGCGTAGGCCTTAATAGTACCGGTTACTTTTGCTTATAAATTCATAAACTGTAGTTAAAACGAGCTACTTAAGGATACTTTTTAGCGGTATATTGGTACTTTTTTAAGCTATATCGAGCGCCAATTACGCGCTTACCGTGGTGTATTTTTATACTGTAAGAGATTAAAGAGGTGAGTTGTATACGCTAAAATCAGGCGCGTTTTTATTTAATTTTAGCCCCATTTTAGCTTTTTAATTTTTATACCGGGCATAAAAAAGGGCACTAATGTGCCCTAAAGTAATTGTTATTTTATGCTGCTTTAGCGAGTTATTTACCAATACAGAACGAGCTAAATATTTTGCCTAGTAGGTCGTCTGAGGTAAATTCACCGGTTATTTCGTTTAAGTACTGCTGCGTTAAGCGTAGCTCTTCGGCTAATATTTCGCCGGCTACGTGCATTTCTAACTGCGTTTTACCAGTATCTAAGTGATAGGCCGCATGTTCAAGTGCATCTAAATGACGGCGACGCGCCATAAATCCACCTTCTGTTGCGCCCTGAAAGCCAATACAAGCTTTTAAGTGATCGCGTACAAGCTCAATACCTTGCGCATTTTTAGCGCTTAAACTAATTACTGGGTATTGTTGGTTTTCATCCATACCTACTGCATCGCCCGATAAATCGGCTTTATTTCTGATAACGGTAACACCCATACCTTGCGGTAATTTTGCCATAAACTCAGGCCAAATTGCGTGTGGGTCGGTGTCGGTGGTGTCGGTGCCATCAAGCATAAACAACACGCGATCAGCTTGGGTTATTTCATCCCACGCGCGCTCTATACCTATTTGTTCAACGCGGTCTGGGCTTTCACGTAGACCTGCGGTATCGATAATATGCAGTGGCATACCATCAATATGAATGTGCTCACGTAGTACGTCGCGAGTAGTACCGGCTATTTCGGTTACTATAGCGGCTTCGCGTCCTGCTAGGGCATTAAGTAGGCTTGATTTACCCGCATTAGGGCGCCCTGCGATAACAACGCGCATACCTTCGCGCATAATACTGCCTTGCTTAGCTTGGCTCGTTACTGTGTGTAATTGACTGATAATGGCATCTAAATCGCCCGACACTTTGCCATCGGATAAAAAGTCAATTTCCTCATCAGGGAAGTCAATGGCTGCCTCTACATACATACGTAAATGAATAACTTTTTCTACTAGGGTTTCAATGTGTTTAGAAAACTCACCTTGTAGCGACTGTAGGGCGCTTTTAGCTGCTTGCTCTGAGGTTGCATTAATTAAATCGCTAATAGCCTCTGCTTGGGTTAAATCAAGCTTGTCGTTCATAAAGGCGCGCTCAGAAAACTCACCAGGCTTAGCTAAGCGAACGCCTTCTATTTGGCTAATTTCTTTTAATAGCATGTCGAGTACAACAGGGCCGCCGTGACCTTGCAGTTCAAGTACGTCTTCGCCGGTAAATGAATTTGGCCCTGCAAAATAAATAGCGATACCTTGGTCGAGTTGCTCGCCGCTTAAACTTTGAAAAGGGACGTAGTCGGCATAGCGAAGCTTAGGTACTTTACCTATTATTTTTTCGGCCACGCTTTTAGCAAGGCTGCCAGAAACCCGAATTATACCTACGCCACCACGCCCAGGGGCGGTCGCTTGTGCTGCAATTGTGTCTTGATTGATCATGCTATTTATTTGCCAACGAGAGTAACTTTAATGGCGCTATTGTAACCTATGCATTTATTGGTAGCGAATAGCTGTGGTAAAAAATAGGCAATAAAAAAGGCGACCTAAGTCGCCTTTATATGAGTAGCCGTTAAGCTAGCCTCTTACTTTTATACCTTGCTTTTCCATGCCACGGTAGATGATAAGCATCTGGACAATAGAAATAAGGTTAGACACTAACCAGTAAAGTACTAAACCAGATGGGAACCATAAGAAGAATACAGAGAAGATAACCGGCATAAAGGTCATCATTTTTTGCTGCATAGGATCGGTAACCGTCATTGGTTGTAGTTTTTGCGTCACAAACATACTTGCACCAAATAATATTGGTAATACGTAGTATGGGTCTTTTGTAGAAAGGTCAGTAAGCCAAAGAATGAACTCTGCATGGCGCAGCTCTGTCGATTCTAAGAATACGTAAAATAGCGCTAAGAAAATTGGCATTTGTAGCAAAATAGGGAAACAGCCACCCATAGGGTTAACTTTTTCTTTTTTGTACATTTCCATAGTAGCTTGGCCGAACTTTTGACGGTCATCACCATATTTTTCTTTAAGAGCAGCCATTTTTGGCTGAAGGGCACGCATTTTAGCCATTGACGTGTATTGCGCTTTAGTCAGTGGGTACATTAACGATTTAACGATAATAGTGATGGCAATAATAGCGACACCCCAGTTACCTAAAATGCTGTGTAACCATTTAAGAAGTACAAATAAAGGCTGCGAAATAAACCATAACCAACCATAATCTACAGTTAAGTCTAAATCTGGGTGAATCGCTTCAAGAATATCTGACTCTTTAGGACCCATGTAGTAAGTCGCATTAAGGGTTTGCTCGCTGCCAGCTTGTACATTTATAGGCGCTGCTTTTGTACCAATAATAGCGGCATTACTTTTAGTAATTAAGCTGTAAAGCGTGTGTGTTTCGTCTTGCTTAGGTACCCATGCACTTACAAAGTAATGCTGAATAAATGCAACGTAACCGCCTTGGGTGTTTTTATTTAGGTTTTTGTCAGCCATATCTGAAAAGCTGTATTTTTCGTACGACTCTTCATCAGTACCGTAAGCTGCACCTAAATAGTTTTGATCTACTAAGCTGCCTTTTTCTTGTACGGTACGCTTAATTTGCGTGTATAGCTGTACTTGCACTGGCGCACTTGTCGCATTATTTACTGTGTACTCAAGGCCTACATCGTATTGACCTTTTTTAAATACGTATGTTTTAGTGAAGCTAACGCCATTACTATCAACATAGGTAAGTGGTACACGTAGCTCATCACCGCTTAGCGTGTAGGCTTTTTGCGTTGCTTGGTAAGTAGGGCGACCATTGGCTGATGCGTCTGGGCCATTTAAACCAATTAAACCACTTTGTGAGAAGTATTGATTGCCATCAAACTCGCCTAGAAGCATAAATGGTGTTTCTTCACCTTTTACTTCTTCGTATTGGAGTAAGTCTGCTTCAACAATGTCACCGCCTTTGGTGTCTATTTTTACTTTGAAAACGTCAGTCGTAATGTCAATAACTGAACGCTTAGCAGCGGTAGCCGAAGCAGGTAAACCTGAATCTGACGATGACGGTATATAATCATCTGACTCTGGTGACGTTGTGTTTAGTGTTTGTGTAGTGGCACTAGGATCGGCTTTAGGTGTGTTGTAGTCATTATTCCATTCTTGAAATAATAAAAACGACACTAACATTAAACCGATTAATAAAAACGTGCGTTGCGATTCCATAACAGCTCTTATTTCTCGTGTTGGTGGTTAATACGGGTTAATTTTTCAGGAACGGGGTCTTCTCCGCCTGAATGTAAAGGATGGCATTTTAATATGCGTTTAAGTGCTAACCAACTCCCTTTTACAAATCCATGCAAATTAATTGCTTGAATAGCGTAATGAGAGCAGCTTGGATTAAAACGACAATGCGGGCCTAGTAGTGGGCTTATCCACATTTGATAACCGCGGATAAATAACACTAAACAACGCTTTGGAATAGCAACAAGTGGTTTAAGTAACCTCATGGTGTTTATACCCCTGCGTATATTTAGTGAATAGATACCATGTATTTAAAGGCTCAATTAGAGATTTTAAACGCATGATTAAAAGGTGAGCTAAAGATACCCTAATTAACCCTGCAATTCTATTGCTATCGGGTTTGTTTATTAGATTTAGCTGATTTGTTTGGGCGTTTTTTAAAAGGTGGTGGTTTAGGTGCACCAGGTTTGCAGCGTTCATTTATTTTACGCCACAGCTTTGTAAGTTGTTTGGTTATTTCTTCGTTAGACTGCTCATCAATACCACTTTTTACCATAAGCACAATATCGATATTATCGATGGTGTGTTGATTTAAACGAAAACTTTCGCGAGCGAGTCGTTTAATACGGTTACGTTGGCATGCCTTTTTTACACGTTTTTTAGCAACAGTGAGTCCTAACCTAGGTTTATCTTGGTCATTAGGTTTAGCTAAAAGAGTAAATAAAGGAGTTGCAGCCCGAGCGGGTTCATTAAATATGCGAGAGTAATGCGAGGGAGTTAACAGACGTAACTCCCTGCCAAAGCTAAAGTCTTCCACTTATATATTAAGCAGAAAGAACTTTGCGGCCTTTAGCGCGGCGACGTGCTAATACTTTACGGCCATTTACAGTTGCCATGCGAGCACGGAAGCCGTGTGCACGTTTGCGTTTTAAAACGCTAGG
>NZ_DJHW01000142.1:0-8729 GCF_002433295.1 Pseudoalteromonas sp. UBA6610
CAGAAAAGTGAAAAATACATTGCAGATATTATTCGCACAGTCTCCACCACCTCCGTAGCGTGGGTTGAGTATCACGAAACCCGCGGCAAAAGCCCACCACAGAACTCACACTCTTTGTACTAAAGCCTTCAATTTTCGTTTTAATAGCTGTTTAACATGCTAAATCCGCTATTGAAAAGTGCTCTTTTATCCCAAGCTATAATTATAGAGCATCTACACACTTATTTATGGCGAGTTTCTATGTTAAATAAACAAAGGCATATTTACACAAAAGAGCAGGTTCGCTCTTATGAGGGAGAGGCGGCTAAGCAATGTGGAATAGATTTATTTACTTTAATGCAGCGAGCGGGGGAGTCCGTATACAAGCAGTGGCAGTCTTTTAACGCTAAGCTTACTTTAATTATTGCAGGTAATGGTAATAATGCGGGTGATGCTTACATAGCCGCGCGTTTAATTAAGGACTCTGGTGCAGAGGTTAAAATTTGCGCTATAGACCCTGCTAAAACACTCAGTGGTGACGCTGCTAAAGCGAAGCAGCTATGGCTTGATAATGGTGGCATAGTTAACGAGTTTGCAAAGAGTGATTTAGATTGCTGCGACTGTGTGATTGATGGGTTACTAGGTACTGGGCTTAATTCACCTGTTCGTGAAAATTATTGTGAGATTATTACAGCCATCAACCAAAGCGAAAAGCCTGTTTTAAGTATCGATGTTCCCTCAGGGATTGATGCAAATACAGGTGAAGTATTAGGTGCAGCTATTCAGGCAACAAAAACGGTTACTTTTATTGCAATTAAACAAGGCCTTTCTACAGGGACAGGTAAACAGCATGCCGGTGAGTTGATTCTCGATGAATTAGCAATTGAAGATACTTTTAGTCAACTCGCTTCACCTTGTGCTCACTTGATAAATATAGATAGCTTTAAACGCTTGGGCTCTCGGGCTTTAAATAGCCATAAGGGCAATCATGGCAAGTTATTATGCGTAGGGGGCAACCAAGGTACTGCGGGAGCAATTAGGCTCAGTAGTGAAGCTGCGCTACGAGCAGGTGCGGGGATGGTGAAGGTTTATACGCACCAAAGCTCTATTATGCCAATAAGCATAGGTAGGGCAGAATTAATGGTCATGAGTGAAAACCTTGAACAGGCTTTAGAGTGGGCAAGTTGTGTAGTACTTGGCCCTGGACTTGGGCAGGATGAATGGGCTAAAAAAACGTTTTGCACTGTAATGCACTATTGCCAAGAGCACAATACGCCGCTTGTACTTGATGCTGATGCACTTAATTTATTAGCTGAAAATGCAAGTGCTTATACATTGGCTCAATGTATCCTTACTCCGCATCCTGGTGAGGCGGCTCGGCTTATTAGCAAAAATACCTCTGAAATAGAGTCAAATAGGTTTGATAGCGTGCGATTATGCGCAAAACGGTATAATGCTACTTGCATATTAAAAGGCGCTGGCTCTTTAATTGATAACGGTAAAAACACTTGGGTGTGTGAAAATGGCAACGCAGCACTTGCCGTTGGAGGGAGTGGCGACGTACTTACAGGTATTATTGGTGCATTGCTTGCTCAAGGGCTTAGTATCGATGAAGCAGCGCGATACGGGGTAACTCTTCATGCTAGAGCTGGTGAGGTTGCGGCTGAAGAGCAAGGGCAGCGCGGCATGCTACCCTCGGATTTATTTCAAATAGTCAGGTCGTTAATTAATTAAGTATTTAGCTCTGTTGAATAAGATCCCATTTGTTACCATAGAGATCTTCAAATACGGCCACCGTACCGTAAGGCTCATTGCGAGGCTGCTCATGAAATACTACGCCATTTTCTAGCATGCTTTCGTAGTCGCGCCAAAAGTTGTCAGTGTTTAAAAATAGCCACACACGGCCACCTGCTTGATTGCCAACAGCGTTAAACTGCTCTGGCTCTGTGGCTTGTGCAAGTAATATGTGTGTGCCGTTTGAGTTGGGTGGGGTTATTAACACCCAGCGTTTTCCACCACCTAAATCCGTATCTTCCACTAATTCAAAGCTTAATTTTTTTGTATAAAATGCGATTGCTTCGTCATAGTCTTTTACAACAAGAGCAATACTACCTATATGCTGCTTTGGCATAACTTAAAAACCTAAAGTTGCTTTATGTCGGTGTATTTTCACATATCAATACAGGGTTGAATAGTATAGGTAAATGTTTATTAAAGCTTATTTTAAGGGGGGTTGTACGTTATACATTGGCTTCGCATATAGGGTTAGTAGTAAAAGGGTTCACTCTATTTTAAACCTTAGAGCATGCTTAAAGCGTCCTTAAAGAGTGTTTTAATTTACGTAGCTAAACTGGCTTACTCATCTTCATTAGTAGGGTCGTCACCTGAGTCTTCTTTTCGTTTACGCTGCTCTTGCTTGGCCTTTTGAACATTTTCATAAGTAGGGGGTGGAATAGGCATAAGTGAAATTAGTGGAAAGAACGCTAAAAATAAATACGCTCCTTTAGACATGCTCTTACCCCATATAACGAGCTTAAGCATAATCCAGGCAATAAATACCACTAACCCTGTTATAAGTGATACCAAAATAAAGAAGATGATTATTTCATTATTATTAAGCAAATCCTTTTACCTTTAATCCAATAACTCATGGTATAGATGTGGAGATAAATTAAGCAATAACAATAGGCTTGTACTAAAAAGCAAAAACCCAGCCGAAGCTGGGTTTTATATAAGCAAGGTGCTTAAAGGAGGATGATCACATCATTCCGCCCATACCACCCATTCCGCCCATGCCACCCATATCAGGGGCACCAGCAGCTTCTTCTTTAGGGATTTCAGCAACCATTGCTTCAGTAGTGATCATTAGACCCGCAATCGAACCTGCAAATTGTAGTGCAGAGCGCGTTACTTTAGTTGGATCTAGGATACCCATTTCAAGCATGTCGTTGTATTCGCCAGAGGCTGCGTTGTAACCGTAGTTACCTTCGCCACCTTTAACAGCGTTTATTACTACTGATGCTTCGTCGCCTGCATTTGTTACGATTTGACGAAGTGGTGCTTCCATTGCACGAAGTGCAACTTTAATACCATGGTTTTGGTCTTCGTTGTCGCCAAGTAGCTCAACTAGCTTGCTAGCAGCACGTACTAGAGCAACACCACCACCAGGTACTACGCCTTCTTCAACCGCTGCACGAGTTGCATGTAATGCATCTTCAACACGGTCTTTTTTCTCTTTCATTTCAATTTCAGTCGCTGCGCCGACTTTAATTACTGCAACACCGCCGGCAAGTTTAGCCATACGCTCTTGTAGTTTTTCTTTATCATAGTCAGACGTTGCTTCTTCAATCTGTGCTTTAATTTGAGCAACACGGCCGTTAATGCCATCTTCTTCACCCGCACCATCAATGATAGTTGTATCATCTTTAGTGATTACTACACGCTTAGCAGTACCTAGGTCTTCGATAGTTGCTTTTTCAAGCTCTAAACCAATTTCTTCAGAGATAACAGTACCGCCAGTTAATACTGCGATATCTTGTAGCATTGCTTTACGACGATCGCCAAAACCAGGGGCTTTAACTGCTGATACTTTAACAATACCGCGCATGTTGTTAACTACAAGCGTTGCAAGTGCTTCGCCTTCTAGGTCTTCAGCAATGATTAATAGTGGTTTGCTTGCTTTAGCAACGGCTTCTAATGTAGGTAGTAACTCACGAATGTTAGATACTTTTTTATCTACAAGTAGAATGAACGGGTTGTCTAGCTCAACAGCGCCTTTTTCAGCGTTATTGATAAAGTACGGAGATAGGTAACCACGGTCAAACTGCATGCCTTCTACAACATCTAGTTCGTTCTCTAGTGATTGACCTTCTTCTACAGTAATAACACCTGTGTTACGGCCTACTTTTTCCATTGCTTGTGCAATGATGTCGCCAATTTCTTTATCAGAGTTAGCTGAAATAGTACCTACTTGTGCAATAGCTTTAGTATCAGCACATGGTACAGATAGCGCTTTAAGTTCTTCTACAGCAGCGATAATTGCTTTATCAATACCGCGCTTAAGATCCATTGGGTTCATACCCGCAGCAACCGCTTTAAGACCTTCGTTTACAATAGATTGCGCAAGTACAGTTGCGGTAGTAGTACCGTCACCCGCTGCATCATTTGCTTTAGATGCAACTTCTTTCACCATTTGTGCACCCATGTTTTCAAACTTGTCTTCAAGTTCGATTTCTTTTGCTACAGATACACCATCTTTGGTGATCACTGGAGAGCCAAATGATTTATCTAGTACTACGTTACGGCCTTTAGGACCTAAGGTCACTTTTACTGCGTTTGCTAGGATATTTACGCCTGTTAGCATTTTAGCGCGTGCGTCACCTGCAAAAAGTACTTCTTTTGCTGCCATTTTAATTTCCTCTAAATTCTTAAATGTTTGTTAAACGAAAAGTAGGGTTAGCCTACAATGCCTAAAATGTTGTCTTCACGCATGATCAGGTACTCTTGACCTTCGATCTTTTCAGTTTTTTCAACATATGAGCCAAATAACACAGTGTCACCGGCTTTTACTTCTAAAGCTCTAACGTCACCGTTATCTAGAACGCGACCATTGCCAACAGCAATAACTTCTCCGCGAGTTGATTTTTCAGCTGCAGAGCCAGTTAATACAATACCGCCAGCAGACTTGGTTTCTTCTTCTAGACGCTTAACGATTACGCGATCTTGTAAAGGACGAATGTTCATTTTTTAGTTCTCCTAACAGTTTCTGAACAGTACAGAAAAAAGCTTTTCTAATTTGCATTCATTAATGGGGGTAGAGTGTAAAATTCCAAGAGAAAAATCGATAAATTTTTAATCTTTTCTCTCATACTCGCCATCAATGGTAGTTGGTTTATTTACATGCTGTTGTTCTTGCTGCGAGTGTGGATGTTGTGTAAAGGCTGAAGAGCCTTGCTGTGCACCTGTGCTCATGCGTACCGTTGCTTGACTTGCAAGGCCTGCAGCAAGTTTGTTGCGTATTGAGGGGGTTAATAATAGTAGGCCGAATACATCGGTCATAATGCCTGGGGTTAGCAATAAAACACCCGCAATGATCACGCAAATACCGGTAAATAATTCTTTAGCTGGCATTTGCCCCTGGGCCATTTGGCTTTGTGCATTTTGTAATGCACCCATACCTTGTTGTTTAACCATTCTGGCGCCCAAAATAGCCGTAACAATCACTAGGGCTATAGTCGCAAATCCACCAATTACATCGCTAACCTGTATTAGTAGCGCAATTTCGATGATAGGAATGATAATAAACAACACAAATAAAAATCTAAACATAGGGCTCTCTAAATAATGGCACTCAAAAGAGTGGATGAAATATAAGTGAGGGTGAAAGGGTCTATTTTCAAGGTTGAGCTTAAAGTGGTTAATAATTGCTTAATATCTACAATTATTCATCGCCTACACATTACACTAGCTATCAGATACTATTGCATTAGTTCCCTATAAATTAGTAAAGGTTAATTATGACTACGCAATTTAAATTGATATTTACCACGTGCAAAGATGAGGCTGAAGCACGCACTTTAGCAAAAGCACTTGTAGCGCAAAAATTAGCGGCGTGTGTAAATATTTTACCAAATATGACCTCAGTTTATATGTGGGAAGGCGATGTTGCCCAAGAGATAGAAGCAAAGCTACTGATTAAAACAAAATCAGAAAAAATGAATGATGTGTTTGAAACCATTAAAAGTTTACACAGTTACGAAGTACCCGAAATTCAAGTGGTTGATGTGGCCACTGGTAATTTGGCTTATTTTCATTGGATGGATGAGGTATTAAATTAATGCGGTTTTTCTTTTTATTATTGGTTAGCTTGCTGGCGCTTCCGGCAAAGGCAAACACCAATAATGTGCTAGGTGATTTACTTACCCCGCCACAGCAAACCTTTTTACCCGTAGACCAAGCGTTTGTATTTGATTTTGATCAACAAGGTAGCACTTTATTTGTGGGGTGGGATATAGCCCCTGACTATTACCTTTATAAAAAGAAAATAGAAATTATCGCCAAAGGCGCCAACATAAAGGTAGGCAATGCCGGTACTGGCGAAATAATTGAAGACGAGTTTTTTGGCAAAACCGAAGTTTTTTTCAATAGTGTGAGTGTTATAAGTAAGCTCAGTAATGTTACAGAGGGTGCTGTTGTAAAGGTGCGTTATCAGGGCTGTGCCAAAGCAGGGCTATGTTATCCGCCTGAGGTTATTAGTATTCCTTTAGGCGTTATTGCCTCAGAGCAAGCGCAAGGTAATAACTCATCTGCTGATGCCGCTGATACATTAAACGCATTAACTCCTCCTATAGACTCAACGCGTAGCCAAAGTAATACAACCACTCAAGATTTAACTTTTACAGAGCGATTAGCAAGTCAAAGTTTAGTAACCAATTTACTCATATTTTTTGCTGTTGGGGTGGGGCTTGCGTTTACACCGTGTGTGTTCCCTATGTTTCCTATTTTATCGAGTTTAATTGCAGGGCAGCAAAATCTATCTACTAAAAAAGCGTTTGCGTTGTCGTTTGTATATATACAAGGTATGGCGCTTACTTATGCTGCATTAGGGTTAGTAGTGGCGGCCTTAGGCGGGCAAGTGCAAGGGTATTTACAACACCCTTATGTACTTATTAGTTTTAGTTTACTGTTTGTATTGCTCGCAATGTCGATGTTTGGCTGGTACGAAATTAAGTTACCCAGCGCCATGATGAGCAAGCTAACGCAAGTCAGTAATAACCAAAAAGGCGGCAATTACCTAGGAGTGTTTTTAATGGGGGTGTTGTCGGGGTTAATTGCATCACCTTGTACCACAGCTCCGTTGTCTGCTGCGCTATTATTTGTAGCGCAAAGTGGTGACTACCTTGTCGGTGGTTTAACCCTGTATGTATTAAGTTTAGGAATGGGCCTACCGCTTTTATTACTCGGTACGTCTGGTGGCAAATTGCTTCCTAAAGCAGGCGGTTGGATGGAGCAAGTTAAAACGTTATTTGGTTTTATTATGCTTGTTGTGCCACTTATTTTATTGGAGCGCATAATTAGCGCCGACATTATTTTACTTATGGCGGGTATTTTAGCACTGGCAACGGCTGTTTATTTACACTATTGGCAGAGTGCGCAGCCACAAAGCAAGCTTAAAACAGCGCTTTGGTTTAGTGCTACATTTTTAGTAGTTACTGGTTTTACATTAGCTAAAAACGTTATTTGGCCGCAGCAACAGGTTGAGCAGGTTAGTCAGCAAAGTAATGAGTTTAAACAAGTGGCTAATTTAACCGAGCTAAAAAACGCTGTTGCTGAAGCTAATCAGCAAGGCAAACTGGTGATGGTTGATTTATACGCCGATTGGTGTGTGGCATGTAAAGAGTTTGAACATTACACATTTCCAGATGCCAAAGTACAGAGCGAGTTTAGCCACTATCAGTTAATTCAAATCGATTTAACGCAAAGTGATGACACCACCATTGAGCTAATGGAAGAGTTCACTGTGTTTGGTTTACCCAGTATTTTGTTTTTTAACACACAAGGGCAAGAGCTAAGTTCAGAGCGCGTTACAGGGTTTTTAAACGCTGATGATTTTGCCACTCACCTAGCTGCAGTGCGCGCCAGCGCACAATAATAGTGCAATTTAGCCGCTTGGGCTTACCAAGTGGCTTGCCTCCAATTACGTCATATTTATTACACCTCCAGAGATTAGACCAGTATTTTGCTGCTATTTACATCGAACTGACTATAATAGTTGGCTAACGTGAGAATTTGTTGCAATTTTTGTTTTTTATACTTACTTTAGTGTACAAAATTAGCTCGCAACGGCTTAACTCATTACTTAGAGGATATATCGCGTATTATGGCTGCAAAATTTAAACTTTTAGTTATAAATGGTCCAAATTTAAACATGCTAGGAAAGCGTGAGCCAGAAAAGTACGGTTTGCACACTCTTGGTGAAATTATGAGCGAACTAACGACTGCCGCAGAGGGTCTAGATGTTCAGCTTACGCATTTTCAAAGTAATAGTGAGCAAGCCCTTATTGAAAGAATACACGATGCTTGGCAGGCAGTTGATTACATAATTATTAATCCTGCTGCATTTACGCATACTAGCGTCGCTTTACGTGATGCATTGTTAAGCGTTGATATTCCTTTTTTTGAGGTGCACTTAAGTAATGTGCATGCACGTGAAGCATTTCGTCATCATTCGTATTTTTCTGATGTGGCGCAAGGTGTGGTATGTGGATTAGGAGCAATGGGTTACCACGCAGCATTGAACGCTGCCGTGAGCCGGTTGCAAAACTCGAATTAATTTAAACTAACAAACTTATAGGCGGGTCGTTCATGGATATTCGCAAGATCAAAAAGCTAATCGAATTAGTAGAAGAATCAGGTATTGCTGAGCTAGAAATCACTGAAGGTGAAGAATCAGTACGTATTAACCGTAACAACATGAGCGCAGGTCCTGCTTACGCTCAGTACGCACCACAGCAATTTGCTGCTCCAGCGCCTGCGGCACCAGCACAAGCTGCGCCAGCCGTTGAAGCCGATGCTACACCAGCAGCGCCTGCAGGCCATCAAGTTAAATCACCTATGGTTGGTTCATTTTACTCAGCAGCTTCTCCAGAAGCGCCAGCATACGTAGAAGTAGGTTCTCAAGTTAAAGTAGGTGATACTTTATGTATCGTTGAAGCAATGAAAATGATGAACCAAATTGAGTCAGATAAAGC